>JAQCID010000075.1 GCA_027618855.1 Bacteroidota bacterium
TTTCTCTGGCTTTTAGGAATGACAACTCCTGAGTCCAAATCTCAAGAGACATGAATCCTCCGTTGAACAATTGACTGAAGAAGTCGAGTGCAAGATCGAAGTCTTCAATGGCAAAAAACACCCACCCTACAACGACAAAACCAAAAGTGATGGTCCTGGATAACACTTTGTGAAGTCTCTTCAGCAAATCACGTAAGAAGATCCTGTCCAAAATTAAAAATACGCCATGATACAAACCCCATATCAAAAAATTCCAGGAAGCTCCATGCCACAATCCACTGACCGCAAAAACGAGGACCAAGTTCATGTAAAGTCGCGCATTGCTACTCACCCTATTCCCGCCCAAAGGGATGTACAAATAATCTTTCATCCACGAACTAAGCGTGATGTGCCATCTTCTCCAGAAATCAGTGATGCTTGTTGCTCTATAGGGTTGTCTGAAATTCTCCGGAAACTTAAATCCAAGCATCCTTCCAAGACCTATCGCCATGTCGGAATACCCTGAGAAATCGAAATATATCTGGAATGTAAACGCGAGAATGGCGATGCATGCATGGGGCGCACTCCACCCTTCAAACCCTCCTGTTGCCACCGCAATATCCAGCGGGAAAACCGAGGCCAAAGTGTTTGCAATCAACACTTTTTTCGAAAGCCCCAAAGTAAATCTATAAAATCCATTTAACCAATCAGCGTCCTCTACAGTTCGCTTCCGCAACTCCTTCTCAACCTCTGTAAACCTCACGATGGGGCCAGCGATCATCTGAGGGAAGCTCAAGATATAGACCAGGTACTCACTCAACTTTTTCAGTGGCTTCACAGTTTGTCTATGAACATCCAGTGAATAGCTCAAAGATTGAAACGAGAAGAAGGAGATTCCAATGGGAAGGGCGACTTCAGACCACTCAAAATGATGCGGAGCGATGTTTTCAACGATGAAGTTTGCGTACTTGAAATACACAAGCAATCCCACATTTAAGAGAACGGATGCGCCCACCGCCCGAGTCCTCTTGTTTCCACTCAACGTATCAAGCTCACGCACCAAATAAAAATTTACGACACAGCTGACCAGTAAAATCGGCAAAAACGACATCGCACCCCACGCATAAAAGATGACTGAAGCGATGAGCAATATGGCATTCTGAAACTTCGTGCCCCCCAGCTTATACGCCACCAGAAAAGGGGGCAAAAAGTAGAGAAGGAACGTGATACTCGAAAAAACCATTGCGCGATAATACAACGATTGGTATATTGTATCATGTTTTATCGATTCCTTTTCTTCTACTTCGCTTTTACAAGCATGCCACTGTCGGCAAAAATCGACACCCTATTTGTCTACAGCGATGAGATGAATAAGAACATTCCCAATTTGATCATCCTTCCTCAAGGAATTGATAACCTGTCGGAGAAGCTGCCCATGATCTACCTCCTCCATGGCGCAGGTGGGGATTTTGACAATTGGTATCGGAGAGTTCCGAAACTTCAAAATCTTGCGGACGAATTCAATTGCATTGTGGTCTGCCCAGATGGGGGCAAGACAAGCTGGTACCTTGACAGCCCCATAGACCCTGAAATGAGATACGAGAGTTACATCACACACCTTCTCATCCCTGAGGTCGACCGCATCTACCCCACACTGAATTCACCAAATACAAGAGCCATCACAGGACTTAGCATGGGAGGACATGGCGCTCTTTACCTCGCTCTTCGACATCCTGAGCTGTTCAGCTACGCAGGAAGCATGAGTGGAGGCGTCGACCTTAGGCCCTTTGAAAACAATTGGGGCTTGCCTGACATACTGGGGGATGCCTCAGTGTTCCCTCACCATTGGGAAGCGCACAGCGTGGTGGTGTTAACAGGAAACATTCAAACTGATCAGGAATTCATCATCGACTGTGGTCTGGATGATTTCTTTCTAGATGTGAACAGATCGCTCAACAGCGTGATGGATGACAAAGGCATCTCACACGAATATAGCGAGAGACCAGGCACACACAATTGGAAATACTGGCGCGTCTCTGTGGCCGAACATTTTCATTTTTTCAGCACACATTTTAAAAAAATCTAATCGCAGAAAAATCTAATGTGCGACCTCCAACACTTTGCTGCTAGAATATCCCTCAGACGTCGTCAATTTATAGATATAAGAGCCTGGAGATAAATCACCTGGCAATGTGCGACGAATGAGATGTCTCCCGTTAGAAAAGGGTTCGTTGTCTAACCAAAGCGCGATACTTCTGCCATTGATGTCAAAAAGCTCCAGTGTGATCTCTGAGGGGAAATTTGGAATGGAAAATCCAATCGAAACCTCCGTGGATGCTGAAGTCGGATTAGGCCACGCGGGAAGCAACTTACATTCTTCGAAGACAATACTTGCTTCTTCTAGAGAGGTGATAGAAATATCCTCATCTCCAGCCTGATATGCAACATATTGAAAGAATATCACATACATTTCGTCGGTGGTATAGTCGCCGAAAAACATATCCTGGGGTGGATTGTTTGGATTAAAAGTGTTCGAAGAGGTATTGTCGTACTCAGCGATCGCATGAATCGTATATCCGCCTGGGATATGTAAAAGTTGAGGGTATGCAAAAATACCTTGCCAATGAAAATCCCAATTGGGGATCGAGATCATGGGGATGGTGTCTTGGTTGTCAGACGAGGTTGCGTAAACAAGCCAGGACTTGCCCAGAAGATGACAATGGGGAATGGTCGCAATCACACTCACATCACTCGAGATATACTGAGTCCCATGAAATGACACGACCTGATCAGCCGGTATATAAAATGGTTGACTAAGGTTCAGAGGAGTCATCGTTTCCGTTTCTACTTCACGTGAAATGGGTTCGTCTGCGAAAAATAGATTGATTGAAGTTTGGTCCATTTCATCCTGAAAAGAAGGCCCATAGTGCATCTGAAGAAGGAGTTGAGATCCTGGCTCCATCAACTTGCCTATCGTAGAAGGGAACATTAAGGGGGGTGAACCCGGAACCCAGCCACCGAAGAGATGGTCCTCTACATCTACTGAGTAATCTCCAAAACTTTCATATCCTGCATCAGGGTCCAAAGCATCAAGTGCAGCGGCGGAGCTTATCGAAGATGGATTGGCCGTATAACCAATCAGTCCGTGATGCGCTATTTTGTTGTTTGAAGGTCGAATCTCAACTGCGCGGATCTCTTTTGTCTCAGTCACCTCCGTAGGGATAACAAACACTTGGTATTGCTCGAGACCGTCTCCACCATGAATATATGGTTCGGGCATTGTTAAGATGAGATCGGGCTCACCAATTTGGGACCCCTCAGAAAAATCGGCCAAACCAGGATTCTGCGCAGGATCTCCTTCTGGCATCCCCGCCTCTACCCAGTCAGAAATGGCTTGCTTTTCATCATCCGTCAGAAATCGCTCACCGAGAAGTGTTGTGTAACCGTGATCGGGCGTCCAGGGCGGCATATATCCAGATTGAGTCACATACTCAATAAAATAGCCATTGTCAGCAACTTCATCATAGGTCGTTAAAGACATGGGGCCGATCTCTCCCGTTCTGTGACACTGCGTACAGTTGTTATAGATGATGGGAGCGATATCAAGATGAAAGGTTGGTGTTTGGCCAAAAACTTGACCATTGCAACTCAGCACACCGATCAAAAAAAGGAAAGATAACTTTACGTTCATCTCGTAAAGTTAAGGACAAACCTCTCCGAAGACTGAAAGGACAGCCAATACGTCTGAAATCGTGACAGCGCCATCGCCAGTAACATCAGTATCACACGCTAAAAGGCATCCGTATTGACTAAGGATGAGCAAAATATCGCTTATGTCAATGCTTCCATTGGGAACGACATCTCCCAAACAACCAACATTGGGTTCTGATATGATTGAGATGTCCTCATCACCTGGAAGATATTCAACGAATTGAAAAAACAAAATGTACATCTCATCTGTGGTAAATTCTCCAAACCACATCGCCTGAGGGGGATTGTTGGGATTGAACGTATTTGAGGATGTATTGTCATACTCTGCAATTGCGTGAATGGTATATCCACCAGGTATATGTAGCAAACTGGGATAGGTGAAGATGCCTTGCCAGTGAAAATCCCAATTTGGAATCGAGATCATGGGGATGGTGTCTTGGTTGTCTGGAGACGTGGCGTAAACAAGCCATGATTTTCCCACCAGATGTGAATGAGGAATCGTTGAGATCACACTCATGTCGTTTTCGACATATACCGTACCGTGAAATGACACGACTTCATTCGCAGGAATATAGAATGGAACAGAAAGGTTCAACGGAGTCACCATGTATGTTTCAACTTCTCGTTCGAGGGGGACATCGGCGAAGTAGATGTTAATGGTGGTTTGGTCTAACTCATCTTGATAGGATGGGCCGTAGTGCATCTGAAGAAGCAATGCCGATCCGGGCTCCATGATTTTACCGATTGTTTGGGGAAACATCAGAGGTTGCGAGCCTGGAACCCAACCGCCAAACAGTCGATCCTCGACTGAAACACCGTAGTCACCGAAACTCTCGTAACCGGCAGCAGGGTCGGCGTTGTCAAGCGCAGTGGCAGCACTGATTGAAGAAGGATTGGAAGTGTAACCTATGAGCCCGTGATGGGCGATTGCGTTGTTTGAAGGGACGATTTCAATAGCCAATATCTCCACAGTTTCAGTGAGACCAGTGGGGATGACAAAAACTTGGTATTGTTCAAGACCGTCTCCTCCGTGCAGGTAGGCTTCAGACATGGTAAGGACAAGGTCGGGACTTCCCAATTGGAGTCCCATGTCAAAATCTGGCATCCCGGGATTGTCAGACGGGTCACCCTCTGGCATATCAGCACCCACCCAATCCACGATGGTTTGCTTCTCATCCTCGGTCAGAAAACGCTCTCCATTTAATGTGGTGTAGTTGTGATCCGGAGTCCAAGGTGGCATATCCCCCGATTGTGTCACATACTCGATATAAAATCCATTGGCAGCCACCTCATCATACGTCGTAAGGGGCATAGGCCCAAGTTCTCCCACTCTGTGACACTCTGTACAATTGTTGTAGATAATAGGGGCTATATCTAAGTGAAAGGTAGGATTATTTGAGGTTTGGGCTAGGTTGAGGTTGGACATCAAAACAAGCAACACAAATAAAAAACTGGAGTAAGAAAAAAAGCGCATTGTGTTTAATTTGTCAGTAAGGTAAGAAAATAATTTGATTCAGATGATTGTTAAGCTGTGTGGGATAAGTTCTTCGAAAAAACAATCTTCATTTGTAAGACACGATTCCTATTCTAATAGTAACTTTGCTGTGATTTAAATCCTTTGCTTCATACAACCACAAAGCAGAATATGTCACAATCTAAAAGTTTGAAAGAGACTTACAGTGTTGAACTTAACGCCTACATTGATCAAGAGAAAACAGCTTTAGAGCTGATGCATTCTATCGGGAAATTGCTTTTCGAGAAGAACATTGAATTGGTCTTATTTCGCAACCATTTAATCGACAAGAGTATTGGCGAGATCTTGAATTTGCATCAGTACGCATCTCAAGTCGTCGGAAAGCCTATTCAAGTGACTGATTCTGCGCGCCTGGCATCTGAGATTTACAATATGGACATTGCGCCAGCGAAGATTGACATCGGCAAACTGGCCAATGAATGGATGAACGAAGGGGGTGGATTCGACTCTATGACAGATTTTATCGCAAATAAACTCAGTCATTTCGATAAATTTGACAGCTCAGCAATCGAACCCAGGGATGTTGTATTGTTTGGGTTTGGTCGAATAGGACGACTCGCAGCCAGAGAGCTTATTAAACAAGCAGGAAAGGGCCAACAACTTAGACTTAGGGCGATCGTCCTTCGAACAATAGATGACGTTACTCTGAAAAAAAGAGCCGCATTGCTTGAAAATGATTCCGTTCATGGTCGTTTTCCCGGAACCATTAAAATCGATTACGAAAACAAACATTTAATCATCAATGGTCAACGGATTCAGATCATCGCC
>JAQCID010000076.1 GCA_027618855.1 Bacteroidota bacterium
GCTTGAGGCTACGACAATAAGTTTGGGCCCCAGGCGATCTAGAATACCTAGGATTGATTTTTTGAGTGTGGTTCCTCGAACGATACTGTCGTCAATGACTACGAGGTTGTCTTTTCCGCGAATGACAGATCCATATGCCACATCATAAATATGGGCCACCAAATCGTCACGAGAAGCATCTTCGGTAATAAAGGTTCGGAGCTTGGCATCCTTAATGGTTACTTTCTCAATTCGAGGTCGCTCGTTGATAATGCGTTCAATTTCGTCTCCCGAAGGGTTTGCACCAAGGCCTTTTATTCTCGCTATTTTACTCTTGTTGTGATGCGTCTCAAGCCCCTTGATCATTCCATAGTAACATACCTCTGCGGTGTTCGGGATAAAACTTGAAACAGTGTTTTCAAGGTCGTGTTCGATCGCTTCAAGAATCTTTGGAACAATCTTCTCTCCCAAGGCCTTTCTCTCCTTATAGATGTCGATGTCGTTTCCACGACTGAAATAAATTCGTTCGAATGAACAAGCAGTGCGCTCTCCGGGCTCGATCATTTTCTCCATAGATGTCGATCCATTGCGCCTGATGATTAACGCGTGCCCTGGATCAACTTCTTTTACTTTTTCTGAGGTGAGGTTGAATGCAGTTTGGATGACAGGACGTTCGGAAGCCGCGACCACAATTTCATCATCTTCAAACCAATATGCTGGACGTATGCCATTTGGGTCTCGGAGTACAAACGCATCCCCATGACCGAGAAGCCCACACATGGTGTAGCCCCCATCAAAATCAGCTGCTGCAGATTTAAGAACCCCGCCAACATCTAGGGTGTCAGCGATGCGTTCAGAGATCGTTTGGTGATTTAAACCCTGCTCTTTCAGCGCGTCGAAACGGGCCTGGTTTTCTACATCTAGGTAGTGTCCGATTTTTTCCAAAACAGTGACCGTATCGGATTTCTGTTTTGGATGCTGTCCGATTTTAATTAAGACATCGAACAGCTCATCCACATTCGTCATGTTAAAGTTTCCCGCAACGACTAGATTTCGCGTCCGCCAATTGCTTTGCCTTAAGAATGGGTGGCAATTTTCGATGTCATTCTTCCCGTAAGTACCATATCGCAGGTGACCTAGAGAAAGCTCCCCGGTGAACGCAAAATTCTCCTGGAGATAATCTGCATCTTCGAGTTGTTCTTTGGAAAGATTGTCAAATCGATCAAGGATTTTTTGAAAAACGTCTTGAATGGGTTTTCCATCCACTGACCGCATTCTAGAAATGTATCTTTTTCCAGGGCTGACGTCGAGTTTGATGTTTGCGATTCCCGCTCCGTCCTGCCCGCGGTTGTGCTGTTTTTCCATCATCAGGTACATCTTGTTGAGCCCGTAGAATGCCGTTCCGTACTTATCGATGTAGTACTGTAGGGGCTTTTTAAGTCTCAGAAGCGCAATGCCGCATTCGTGCGTTAGGAAGTCGCTCATAAAGATGTTTTCATTGGAGCGACAAAGGTAGTCATAATACTACCTTTGTAACGATGACAAAGCAGCTAGAGCCGGAAGATTTTTACACAACTGAGGAAGGGTTTATTGTTTTTACAGAACACCACCACCTGAAGCGCGGCCATTGCTGTGAAAGCTGTTGTAAACACTGTCCGTACGGTTTTGACAAAGCTACAGGGACTTACAAAAAGAGCCCAAAAAAATGACTTTAGCGCAATTTCAAAAAACGATACAAGAGGGAATTCCATCAGCTCTCCCAAACTTCAGGAAAAGGAGCGAAGGCGCTTCTCACGCACCCGTTAGAAAAGAGATCTTGACCGCTCCAGAAAAGGAGCTTGCACTGGCAAATGCACTCCGGTATTTCCCATCGGAACACCACTCAGTTTTGGCTCCAGAGTTTGCACAAGAACTTGCCGACTACGGTCGAATTTACATGTATCGCTTTATGCCAAACGATGAGATTAAAGCGCGTTCGATAGATTGGTATCCAGCAAAATGCACGCAAGCTGCGGCAATCATGCTGATGATTCAAAACAACCTTGATCCGGCTGTCGCTCAGCACCCTGAGGAGCTTATTACTTATGGCGGAAACGGCGCGGTTTTTTCAAACTGGGCGCAGTACCGTTTGACGATGAAGTATTTGAGTGAGATGGATGTCGACCAAACCCTTTCAATGTATTCCGGACATCCCATGGGGCTATTCCCCTCTCATCCCGACGCTCCGCGCGTTGTCGTAACGAACGGGATGGTGATTCCGAATCACAGCTCTCAAGATGACTGGGAGAGGATGAATGCTTTGGGCGTCAGTCAGTATGGACAAATGACAGCGGGATCGTACATGTATATCGGCCCCCAAGGAATCGTTCATGGCACCACGATTACAGTTCTGAATGCAGGACGGAAACTTGCTGAAAAAGACGGGGGAGATGGATCTCTTGCTGGGAGACTGTTTGTAACATCGGGACTGGGTGGCATGAGCGGAGCACAGCCGAAAGCAGGAAATATCGCTGGATGTGTGACGGTGTGTGCGGAGATAAATTCAGAGGCGGCGCACAAGCGTCACGAACAGGGTTGGGTCGATCATTTAATTGATGACATTGAGGTTCTCGCCGACCGCGTCCAGGCTTCAGTTCAGAACAAGGAGGTCGTTTCATATGCCTATCTCGGAAATGTGGTGGACGTTTGGGAGGTGTTCGACAAGAAGAATATTTATATAGACCTGGGTTCAGACCAAACCTCACTTCACAATCCTTGGGCTGGGGGGTACTACCCGGCGGGCATTTCATTTGAGGAGTCAAATAGACTCATGGCAAAGGAGCCCGACAAGTTTAAGGAACTCGTCAAGGAGTCTTTAAGGCGCCACGCAGAATCGGTCAATCGCCACGCAGAAAAGGGGACTTATTTCTTCGATTACGGAAACGCTTTCCTTCTTGAGGCAAGTCGTGCGGGAGCGGATATTATGGCCGAAGATGGAATTGCCTTCAGATATCCAAGCTATGTTCAGGACATCATGGGGCCGATGTGTTTCGATTTTGGGTTTGGGCCATTTAGGTGGGTTTGCACCAGCGGCGAACCAGAAGACCTCGCACTAACAGATAGCCTCGCGTGTGAAATTCTTCAGGAGATGATGGCGGATTCCCCCCCAGAAATTAGAACCCAAATGAATGACAATGTTCAGTGGATTCGTGGTGCCGCTGAGCACAATCTCGTCGTAGGTTCTCAAGCTCGTATCCTTTACGCAGATGCGGAAGGTCGAATGAAGATTGCAAAAGCGTTTAATGATGCGGTTGCCTCCGGCGCGTTAAAAGGGCCGATCGTTTTAGGTCGTGATCATCATGATGTAAGCGGAACGGACTCTCCCTATCGGGAGACATCGAACATCTATGACGGATCGGCCTTTACAGCAGATATGGCGATCCAAAATGTCATTGGCGATGGATTTCGCGGCGCGACCTGGATTTCGATTCACAACGGTGGCGGAGTTGGATGGGGTGAAGTGATCAATGGTGGATTCGGTATGCTTCTCGATGGTTCCCCTGATTCAGAGCGCAGACTCAAATCCATGCTCCATTGGGATGTTAACAATGGAATCGCCCGCCGAAGTTGGGCGCGCAACAAAGGTGCAGAATGGGCGATTGATCGCGCCATGTCCATAGAACCTCGACTCAAAGTAACAGTTGCAAATCACGCCTCTGAAACCCTCATCAAAGAAGCGCTTAAATAGCATGCCCGATCCACTTTATTCCGATTTGAAAATGAAAGTAGTCGCGCATCGTGGCTACGCTTCGAAATACCCAGAGAATACAATTACAGCGCTAGACGAAGCGGTTAAAGTGGGCGCAGAAATGGTGGAGTTTGATGTCCAACTCACGAAGGACGGGGTTCCCATCATGATTCACGACGACAATTTCAAGCGAACCACAGGACTGGACCTGAATGTGTTTGAACTCAATCAAAAGGACCTCCGGAACCACATTGCTTTGAAGGAGGTGAGCAGTGTTGAAGAGGTCATGGTTTGGCTTCAAGGAAACCCAAACGTAACCGCATTTGTGGAGATTAAACAAGAGTCCATTTTATTCCACGGATTGGAAAAATGCATCAAGGCTTTAAAAGAGGTCTGTGAGACGGTGCTCTCTCAATGTGTATTGATCAGCTTTAATCCATACGCTGTGGAAGAAGCGATAAAAATAGGGTTCCACCGGACAGGCTGGGTGGTAATATCATATGACGCAGTGGGAGAGAAAACCGCCAGAAACATAAATCCAAACTACCTTTTTGCGGACACAGAAATCCTGCCTGAAGGCACCGGCAAGCTGTGGGTGGGTCAATGGGACTGGGCGATTTATGAAGTGGTATTGAAAGAAGTCGCTTGCAAACTGCACTTGCGCGGCGTGGACGTAATAGAAACAAAAGAAGTAGAGAAAATGCTGTCATGAGTACATCTGTAAAGACATACGACATGGTCATTGTAGGCGGTGGTATTCATGGGGTTGGAATCGCTCAGGCTGGAGCCGCCGCTGGATATTCGGTGTTGGTGATCGAGAAATCGGCTCTTGCGCATGGCACATCTAGTAAATCGAGCAAGCTCATTCACGGTGGCTTACGCTATCTTGAAACAGCTCAACTTAAGCTCGTTTTCGAATGTCTTTCCGAGCGGACCCTTCTTTTGAAACTCGCCCCAAAACTCGTCAGGCTCGAGCCGTTTTATATTCCGATTTACAAACAAACAAAACGCAGGCCGTGGGAAATTCGTGCGGGACTAAGCCTCTATTCTGCGCTGGGGAAATTTCGCAAGGACGCGAGGTTTGAATCTATCCCCAAAGAAGACTGGGGAAATCTAGATGGGTTGTCATGCAAAAATCTGCAGGCGGTATTCAGATACAATGACGGCGCTACGGACGATGCAGAGCTTACAAAATCAGTCATGCAGTCGGCGAAATCACTTGGAGCTGAGCTTGTGATGCCCGCAGAATTTATTTCCGCAGATGTTGAAGATGAATCAAACCTGGTACACTATTCAGTCAACGGCACCATGCATACTTGTCGTGCTCGACTCTTAGTGAATGCTACTGGACCTTGGGCGAACATCCTTTTAGATAAGATAAAGCCATCCCCAAAAAAACGAGAATTCGATCTGGTTGCGGGCACACATATTGTTTTTGACGCCCCACCACCTCGAGGGATTTACTATGTCGAAGCGCCACAAGATCAACGCGCTGTTTTCGTCATGCCATGGAAAGGCAAAACGATGATCGGAACCACGGAGAAAATATTCGAAGGCAATCCCTCAGACCTGTTGCCAACTCCTGAAGAAGAATCTTACCTATGCGAAGTCGCAGCCCACTACTTCCCGAAGTTTACCTCCTTCAAAAGAGGCAACATTGACTCTTCCTTCGCGGGACTTCGCGTTTTGCCTCATGCTTCAGGAAAAGCATTCTCAAGACCCAGGGAGACAACGTTTCATGTAGATAAAAAAACGGCCCCGAGAATTGCCACGATTTATGGGGGAAAATTAACAGCTTTTAGAATTACTGCTGAGAAGTTTGTGACGAAATTTGCAAAAAAATTACCGCGTCGCACTAGAAAAGCATGGACGAGAGATCTGAAATTAACTCCTGTAAAATCTTGACAATAAGAATTACCTTTTCAGTTGTTTTGGCCTTACTGGCACAACACAACACGACTGCCCAAACACCGATTTCTTTTGAATTGGCCCATGAATTGGCGCTAGAAAACTCGTACGCACTCAAAGTAGCCCACTTAAATGAAGCGGAAGCTTCTAGTACGATGAAAAAGACGCTTGCGACGGGACTGCCCCACGTAAGTGCGAATGCGGACTACGCGAATTACATCGATATCCCCACACAAGTGGCCCCGGGAGATGCGTTTGGGTTTCCAGATTATTTAACAAACTTCTTTCTTGATTTGAGCGAGAATACCGGGGTTCTTCTTGACGCCCCAAATATTGATCCCAATGCGA
>JAQCID010000077.1 GCA_027618855.1 Bacteroidota bacterium
TCATCAACACAGATGTGGGCAAAGCAGTAGGTCTTAGCTATTTTAAAAACAGAGGTTTTCGGGATGAGATCATAGAGAAATTCCAAGTGGGATTTTCTCCTGACGGTTGGGATGTATTTACAAATGCGGCTTTGGGTGCGGGGTATGCTGAGGACAGACTTGTCGCAACAGGATTAAGCTCAAAAAGTCAGAAAAACGGAAAGTTATTTGACTTTTTTAGAGGTCGGGTGATGTTCCCGATAAGGGATGTGACGGGCAGAGTGATCGGGTTTGGCGGGAGAACTCTGAAGACAGAGAAAAAGATCGCCAAGTATTTCAACAGTCCAGAGAGTCCACTGTACGACAAATCACGGGCGCTTTATGGAATTCATTTGGCGAAGCCTCTGATCAGTAAAGAGGACATGTGTTTTCTTGTTGAGGGGTATACAGATGTGATGGCGATGCACCAAAGCGGCGTGGAGAATGTTGTTTCTTCTAGTGGTACGGCGCTTACGATACCCCAAACTCACCTCATACGCCGCTTCACAAAAAACGTAACTGTCCTTTTTGATGGAGACAGAGCGGGGATGACTGCTGCTTTAAGAGGGATAGATATTCTACTCAAAGAGGGGATGAACGTAAAGGTTGTCACCTTTCCTGATGGTGACGATCCAGACAGCTATTCAAAGAAAGTTAGTTCGAGCGAATTCCAGAAATTCATCAAAGAAGATGCGCTAGACTTCCTCGCATTTAAGTCCGACTTCCTGAGTAAAGAAGCTGGAGATAACCCACAAAAACGTTCTGAACTCGTTCACAGCATCGTTGAATCTATCGCATGCGTTCCAGACGCAATTCAACGATCGGTTTACATCCAAGCGACCGCTGCACGAATTAAGTTGCCAGAAGAGTTGCTTCAAGCTGAAGTTGCAAAGGAGATTCAGAAGAGCCTTCATCAAGAGGCAAAAAGATCTTCTCAGCCGAGACCTACCCAGACAGGCTCTACTTTAAGTGGCCCTCCTCCCTCTGCACCTCTTCCCGGAACGGAATACCCCACACAGGATGTTTCGGAAGATTTGGCTCCAGGGATTCCAGCAAGAGTTCGCACAAAGCGAGACATGTTAGAAGACACAATTATTAAACTCTTACTAGAACATGGAGAGGTTTTAGTGAATGTCGAGATCGAATCTGACCAGGCGGAAGAAGGCGCAAACGAAGGTGAGACAAAAGACGCCTCAGTACCGACATCTTTTACAGAAGTTGCATTCGCAGAGCTTTTGGTTCACCGCATTGAGACCCACAATCTTGAAATGGAGAACGATTCTACAAATTATATTTTATCTAGATATAAGCAGAGTTTGGATGAGGGAACATTGCCTTCAACTCAATCCTTTTTCACAGACACTTCACCTGAAGTTCAAAACAGAGCAGCAAATATGCTCGGGAACAAATACAGTCTAAGTGAAAACTGGGCAAACAAGCATCATATTTTTGCGATTCGAGAAGAAGAAGTACTCGAACAGGCGCTTTCAGCCGCGACGACACGCTTGCTTTTATTTGATGTCCAGAGAAATATTGACACCGTCATAAAAGCACTTTCTTCGAAAGGTATTTCAGATGAAGAGGTGAACAGATTGCTGAGAGAAAAGATGAAACTCGATAGAATTGTCTCAGATTTAAATTCATCCTTAGGTGTTGTAATCTTACCCAAATGATCGTTACTGAAATGATAAATGACTTTCTGTCCAAAAGCATCCAATTAGGGAGCTATGTTCTTTCTGTGGAACGGGGTTTGGCAGTACTCCTTACCCTGATTTTAGGGCTCGTTACGTTTGTACTATTTAAGTGGGCGTTGAGGCGTGCTTTAAAGCTTAAGCACATTGAGGAAGGTCGAAGATTTTTGATTGTCCGCCTAATGCGCACCCTAATTTATCTCATCACGTTTTTCATCGTTATCGAAGTTTTGGGATTTAATCTAACGGTCATTTGGGCAGGTTCCGCGGCACTCTTAGTGGGTGTAGGGATAGGCCTTCAGGGCTTCTTCAATGATGTAATATCTGGCTTCGTTTTGTTATTTGAAGGGGGAGTAAGAGTAGGGGATGAGCTAGAGATTGATGGTGATCTTGTCAAAGTAAAGGGCATTGCTCTTAGAGCAACAAGAGTGGAAACTGTAGACGGGGACCTCGTGGTAATGCCCAATTCAAAAATTGCGGGAAACTCTGTCATGAATTTCTCTCAGGGTCTCACATCTACGCGTATTAGCGTCTCTGTAGGCGTTGCGTATGGCAGTGATGTTGAACTTGTTCGTCAATTGCTTTTAGATGTAATGGCTGCCCAACCCCAAATCGTCAAATCGCCTTCGCCTCAAGTAATCTTCTCTGAATTTGGAGATTCTGCACTCCATTTTGAAGTCAGAGGATGGGTTGAGTCACCCTGGAACAGAATGATTATTAAAAGTGACATTCGATTTAGGATAGACAAAATTTTCCGTACGAATAAGATTAAAATCCCTTTTCCACAGCGCGAGCTTTACATCACGAACACATCGCAATCGGATCCATCATAAGCGAATATTTTGCGGAACCGAATCATTGAAGCCCCTGTTAGATAAACACCTTAACATCACCTAGAAAATGAAATTTGTTGCCCTTACATTCAGCATCTTACTTGCGTCCCACGACCCTGATGGAGTCAAGGTCAATGGATGGAACGTCTTCGAGAAATAAACTGATTATCAAGTAGGAGAAGCACTGATGATTCACGGAACACACAACGCAGATGTAGACGACAGGAATAAGGATGTCCTTATTTATGTGAATGGAGAATTGTTCCCTCGGGATGAGGCAAAAATAAGTGTCTTTGACAGTGGATACCTTGTGGGGGACGGTGTCTGGGAGGCCATGCGCTTGTATGAAGGGAAGTTGGCCTTTCTTGATTTGCACCTGAACCGTTTGTGGGATGGATCAAAAGCTGTAGGAATGGACTTGGGGTTTGACAGAAAGTGGCTGGTAGATCAAATCGAGATGGTGCTGGAGGCAAATCAAATGAAAACAGGTGTGCACCTGCGGGTGATGGTGACTAGAGGGATCAAGAAGACGCCATCACAGGACCCGAGATTGACACTTACGGGACCAAATCTGGTGATTATTGCAGAGTACAAGACGGCAAGTGAAGAAACCAGGAATAAGGGGATTACGTTGTTTACGAGTACAGTGAGACGCGGCCCACCAGATACGTTAGATCCAAGATTGAACTGTCACAGCAAGCTACACGAAGTTCAAGCGCTGATTCAGGCGATAGAGGCTGGGGCTGATGAAGCATTGATGCTTGATGTTCGAGGGTTTGTCTCAACGTGCAACTCCACAAATTTTTTCATTGTAAAAGATGGTGAGGTTTGGACTTCAACAGGCGCGTACTGTATGAATGGGATTACGAGGCACAACGTGATAAGAATATGCAAAGAGAATGGCATTGTCTGTAAGCAGAAGGACTTCTCCTTGTATGATGTGTATGCAGCTGATGAGGCTTTTGTCACGGGGAGCTTTGGAGGTTTAACCCCCGTTAATGTGGTGGATGGCAGAAAAATTGAGGGTCGGGACCTCATCAATACATTGACCAGTTTATATCAGAAATTGAGATGAAGACTGTAAGGATATGTCTTTGGTCTGGACCTAGGAATATTTCGACGGCATTGATGTATTCTTTTGCCCAAAGAGAGGATACACTTGTGCTAGATGAGCCGCTGTATGCACATTATCTCGCTTCAAGTGAAAAGGAACTCGTAGAAAGACATCCTGTAGCACAAATCGTCCTTGATACGATGGAGAATGATGGGGCAAAAGTTGTTGAAATGATGATGGGTGAATTCCCTTCTGATGTGGTGTTCTTTAAAAACATGACACATCATCTTTTAGATCTTGACCGGTCATTTATGGCAGGTGTTGTAAATGTTATTTTAACGAGAGACCCTGTCGACATGCTCCCTTCTTTTGCCAAGGTGATTCAAGACCCGACGATGGCTGATGTCGGATATGAAGCACATGTTGAGCTTTTAGAATCCCTTCTTAAAAGAGGAATAGAACCCATCATTATCGATTCGAAGAACCTTCTTTTAAACCCCAGAGAAGCGTTAACCAAGTTGTGTGATTTGGCGGGGATTGTGTTTGATGAAAGGATGCTCAAATGGGATGCGGGCGCAAGGGCAGAAGATGGAGTGTGGGCAGAATACTGGTATTCAGGAACGCATCAGTCTACAGGGTTCCAGAAGTATCTCCCCAAATCAGAACCGTTCCCGAACACACTGCGTCCTCTTTTGCAGGCTTGCCAGCCATGTTACGACACCTTGATCAATCGGATGAACTAGCTTTATGCGCTCGGAGATCTATCAGGTGAAGGTTTAATGTTGATTTGCCCCTAAAGGTGTTTCTCGCAAGTGTAAATACGATGTCGAATGAGCGCCAAGCCCGTACCTCATCAATGCGTTCTCCCATCCCAAATCCAATCGCCTCATATCTTTTTGCAGGATACGCTGCATCTTGAACAACGAGTTTGAGATGCCTGCCGCCGTGCCCCACTGTTCTGGGTGGGATAGATGTAACAGCCCCTTGTGCCATAAATACGGGGACTTCATTGCCAGGACCAAACGGCCCTATACGCTCAAACTCCTTATACATTACGGGGTTTAACTCATGAAGGTTGATCGGCATGTGATACGCCACCGAGTGTTGTGGTTTGGCTCCCAACGTTTGTGTATTAATGGCATTGTTCAGGCACGTCGTAAACTCCTCCATGTTTTCACGGCGGATTGTAAGTCCCGCAGCCATGGGATGACCTCCGAATTGATCAATTAAGTGCTTACAATCTTCAAACGCTGCAAGAATATCAATGCCGGGGACGCTTCGTGCACTCCCTGTGAGAACTTCACTTTCTTCAGAGAGAACGATCGCTGGACAATACCGTTGTTCAATAAGTCGACTTGCGACAATGCCCAACACCCCTCTGTGCCATCCCTCACCAGTCACCAATGTACATGATCTGCCCGGAGGCTGTTCAACCATTTGAGAAATAGCCTCTTCAGTAAGGTCTTCATCTAAATCACGGCGCGCTTGGTTCAGTGTTTCGAGATGATTTGCGAGCTCCAAAGCTCCACCCTCATCGTTTGCCATTAATAGCTTTACTGCATCTAAGGCATGTCCAACTCTGCCGGCGGCGTTAATTCGGGGCCCCAAACTGAAACTCATGTCTCTTACAGTTTTGGGTGCCTCTTCTATTCCGGCAACCTGAAGCATCGCTCTAATCCCTGGGCGCATAGACTCGCTGAGGTTTCTCATGCCATGAAAGGCAAGAACCCTGTTTTCGCCTGTAATGTCCACCAAATCAGCCCCTATACTTAATGCAAGAAGGTCAAGGTGATCGTAGACGGAATCCATTGTCAGACCGATATGAGGGACGAGAGCGGACAGCATTTTAAATGCGACACCTGCACCGGAGAGTTCCTTAAATGGGTAGAGACAGTTTGGTTGTTTTGGATTAAGTAGCGCGAAACAATTTGGAAGCTCAACTGCAGGAAGGTGGTGGTCACACACAATGGTGTCTATCCCAAAACTAGCTGCATAATTTAGCGCCTCAAAATCCTTCGTTCCACAATCCAGTGTGATGAGAACAGTACATCCAGATTTACGTGCCCTGTCCACACCTTCTTTCGACACCCCATGGCCTTCTTGATACCTCATCGGAATATATGGGACAATTTGGACATCCAATCCTTCAAGAAAGGATGAAACCATCGCGACAGAAGTGATGCCGTCAACGTCATAATCGCCGTAAACCATTATCCGTTCATGACCTAAAATGGCGCGATTTAACCTCGTAACGGCCTTATCCATGTTCAACATGGTGTCAGGATCATGCAGATCCTCCAATTTAGGACAAAGAAATGTTTCAGTGTGCTCT
>JAQCID010000078.1 GCA_027618855.1 Bacteroidota bacterium
TTCTTGCCCATAAAGAAACCGAGCATTTCCTTTAAACTGGCATCTCTGCCTACGACCACTGGATCAATTCTCATGTCATCCCCGATAAAATAAGAAAACTCATCAGGGCTGATCTCACCCAAACCTTTAAATCGGGTGATTTCGGGTTTCGCTCCAAGCCTAGAAAGTGCACCCTGCTTCTCCGCTTCATCATAGCAATACACCGTTTCCTTTTTGTTCCTGACTCTAAACAACGGTGTTTGCAACACATAGAGGTGTCCCTTCTTCACCAAGTCAGGGAAAAACTGAAGGAAGAATGTAATTAACAGAAGCCTAATGTGCATTCCGTCGACATCGGCATCTGTTGCAATAACCACCTTGTTGTATCTCAAATCATCTAAACCGTCCTCAATATTTAAGGCGGACTGTAACAGATTGAACTCTTCGTTCTGATATACGATTTTCTTCGTTAATCCATAGCAATTAAGCGGTTTTCCCTTTAGAGAGAAAACGGCCTGTGTGACAACATCACGGGCCTTCGTAATTGAGCCCGAAGCAGAATCTCCCTCCGTAATAAACAGCGTAGACTCCTCGTTTCTTTCGTGCTTTTCGTTCAGATGAGCCCTACAATCGCGTAGTTTCTTGTTGTGCAATGAGGCTTTCTTTGCCCGTGCTCTTGCAAGTTTTTTAATCCCTGCCAAATCTTTCCTTTCACGCTCGTTTTGAAGAATTCGGGATTGGAGCTGTTGTGCAATTTCAGGATTTCTATGCAGGTAGTTGTCAAGCTCTGTTTTAAGGAAATCAAACATAAAGCTCTTCAGCGTAGGTCCGTTAGGTCCCATCTCTGATGAGCCAAGTTTTGTTTTTGTTTGAGACTCAAAAACGGGTTCTTCAACTTTCACACTGACCGCACAAACAATCCCCGATCTCACATCTCCAGTGTCGTAATCCTTGTTGAAAAAATCCCGCACAACTCGGACATATGCTTCTCTAAAAGCAGCTTGATGCGTGCCTCCCTGAGGAGTATATTGACCATTTACAAAGCTTTGGATGTCCTCTCCATACGCTTCAGAATGGGTGACCGCAACTTCAATGTCGTTCCCTTTTAATTGAATAATTGGGTAGCGGGCTTTGCCATCCATACTCGACTCAAGAAGATCAAGTAAACCATTGTCACTCTTGAACTTATCACCATTTAAGTAAATAGATAGTCCAGTGTTTAAATAGGCGTAATTCCAAAGGAGCTTCTCCACATGCTCCATTCTGTATTTATACCCTTTGAACAAACCTTCATCGGGTATAAAAGTCACCTTCGTACCGTTGCGCTTTGTCGTGGACTCTAGATCTCTGTCCTCTTGAAGCTCACCCAATGCAAATGTTGCAGTTTTTGATTCTCCTTCTCTAAAACTATCCACTTGAAAAGAAGATGAAAGCGCATTGACGGCCTTCGTACCTACCCCGTTTAGCCCGACAGTTTTCTTAAAAGCACGCGAGTCATACTTGCCTCCAGTATTGATTTTCGACACACAGTCAACCACTTTTCCAAGTGGAATACCTCTTCCGTAATCACGAACCCTCACCTCTCCATTGCGAATCCCTACTTCGATACTCTTGCCATTGCCCATCGTGTACTCATCGACACTGTTGTCAATCACCTCTTTAAGTAGGACATAAATGCCATCATCAGAGTCTTTGCCGTCACCGACTTTTCCAATGTACATCCCAGGGCGCATACGAATATGCTCCTTCCACGATAGTGAACGGATGTTGTCTTCTGTATAGCTTACTTGTTCTGCCATTAGTCAGCACAAGTTATTGCTTTTCTTTTGCGAAGCCCCTATTTATTGCTAGACTTTTTCCACATTTCCCACAACTTTTTAACCACTTTTCTTTCCTAACTTGCAAAGTTCAAACAATTAATATATTACACTCGATGTCATCAGCTATCCGCAACCTTCAACCATCAGCTCTTTGGAATAGATTTGCAGACTTAAATGAAATACCAAGACCCTCAAAACACGAAGAAAAAGTATGTGAATGGTTAATGCAATGGGCGAAGGACCATGGCCTTGAAGCTTGGCAAGACGATGTTCAAAACGTGTTTATGAAAAAACCTGCAACACCAGGAATGGAAGACAGGCAGACTGTGGTTCTGCAAAGTCACGTGGACATGGTGTGCCAAAAAAACAATGACACAGCGTTCGATTTTATGACGCAAGGAATAAAAATGTACGTCGACGGAGATTGGGTTCGCGCTGAGGGAACCACTCTGGGGTCAGACAATGGCATCGGTGTCGCAACGATATTGGCCACACTAGAAAGCAATGACATCCCTCACCCACCTCTCGAAGCATTGTTTACAATAGATGAGGAAACCGGGATGACAGGCGCGCTAGGTCTGAAGGCGGGACACTTAGAGGCAACAATACTACTCAACCTTGATACAGAGGACGATGACGAAATAAGTATTGGATGTGCCGGTGGAGTTGACATTACAAGTACAGGGACTTACAAGCCTGAAGACACAATTAAAGAAGGCACAACAGGTCTGAAAATAATTGTCAAAGGAGGTGCGGGTGGACACAGCGGGATGGACATTCACAAGGGCATTGCCAATGCAAACAAACTGATCAACCGTGTCTTGCTCGAAGCCATCGAATCTGTAGACATACGAGTGAGCCAAATACAAGGAGGTGGTCTTCGAAATGCGATCCCTCGTGAGGCTCAAGCACTCATTGTCGTCGCTGAACAAGATCTGAAAACACTTGAAGAGGCTATCAACAATACAACAGCGGACATCACCGCTGAATACAAAACGACAGATCCACATCTCAGCATCCATTGGGATCGCGAGAAGACACCTGCCCAAGCACTCCCCGAGGACGTGCAGAATGTACTTCTTCTCGCAATTCAGACGTGTCCAGTGGGAATTCACCGCATGAGCCCCGACATAGAAGGTTTGGTCCAAACCTCAAACAACCTCGCCCGCCTAGAAGTTGGCAGTGGTGAGGTGAATATACAATGCCTCAACAGATCCTCCGTGGATTCCGAAAAATGGGACCATGCCAGATCGATTGAAGCTGCATTTACAATCGCAGGTCTTTCATCAGCAAGAGGCGGTTCATACCCTGGATGGACGCCAAACCCCTCTTCATCTACTGTAGAGATGTTGCGCAAATTATATGTGGAACGCTACAATGAAGACCCGAAAGTGATGGCTTGTCACGCAGGTCTTGAGTGTGGCATCCTAGGCACAAACTATCCGCAAATGGACATGGCCTCGTTTGGTCCCAATATCCGCAGAGCACACTCACCAGACGAGTGTTGCCAGATTTCTTCAGTCCAAAAGTTTTGGGATTTTTATCTCGCTGCACTCACTCGCATTCCTAAGCGCTAATCATTACAACCATGTCAAAACGCCCCCTCATACTCATCACAAATGACGACGGAATCACCTCTGCCGGCATCTGTGCGCTTGCTGAAGCTGTCGCAGATCTGGGAGAAGTCCATGTGGTGGCACCTGACAGCCCGCAATCTGGCATGGGACACGCTGTTACAATTGGTGAAATTCTAAGAATAAAACCTGCATACTTCCCTGTCAAGGGAATCAGTGCACACAGCACATCTGGGACACCTGTAGATTGCGTTAAACTTGCGATTTACAAAATCCTTCATCGCAAACCAGATCTCTTGCTTTCGGGCATCAATCACGGAAGCAACAGCTCGATCAATGTGATCTACTCAGGCACGATGTCTGCCGCTGTAGAAGGTGCTGTCGAAAACATTCCCGCCATAGGCTTTTCTCTTCTTGATCATGCTGCGGATGCAGATTTTACCGCAGCAAAAAAGATTGCTCGCCAAATGGCAAAAGAAGTATTGAAGCGGGGCCTCCCTTCTGGAACATGTCTCAATGTGAACATCCCAAAGCTGCCACTCAAAGATCTGAAAGGAATCAAAGTTTGCAGACAGGCGGCGGGGTTTTGGAAGGACGCCTTCGAAGAGCGAACAGCACCCAACCACGAAACATACTATTGGCTTACGGGAGAGTTCACAAACCCCGATCAGGGAGAGGACACAGATGAATGGGCACTGTCGAACGGGTACGCATCGGTTGTCCCTACACAATTCGATCTTACAGCGCATCACGCGATTTCTGAACTCAACAGCTGGGGACTCAAATGAAGCGATTCCTCAATACGATTGTGGGAGGCGTCCTCTCAGGAGTGTTAGGCACATTCTTCGGATTCCTTATTTTAGGAGCGTACTGGTCATATTCAAATAACGTCGATCTAAATTACTTCATCGAAAACATTGCTGCAAAATCTTTGCTCTACAGAGACAGCATGCTTACGCTTAGCACACTGTTTAATGTGGCGGTATTCTACATCGGCATGAAAGCTGAATGGTGGATGTTTTGTCGCGGCATCTTAATGGTCATTATGGCATGTGTGCCACTTATCATTTGGTTTCAAATGCAAGCGGGGATTTCTTGAAGAAGATGTTTTTCATAGCGGGGGAAGCCTCAGGCGATATTTACGGGGGGCTTATCGCCCACGAAATGTCTCGCCTGTCAAACATCGGTCCCATTGAAATGCGGGGATGGGGTGGAGATAAAATGACAGAAGCTGGCGTTGAGGTTTCAAAGCACTATCGTGAGTTGGCGTATATGGGGGTCTGGGAAGTGGCCACACATCTGGGCACTATTTTAGGCAACTTAAAGAAGTGCTGGAACGAAATCGAGGCGTTCACACCAGACGCGATTGTCCTTGTTGATTTCCCTGGATTCAATATGCGTATTGCACAAAAGGCGGCGCGTGCCAAATGGGGGGATGTCAAGATTTTTCAGGTTGTGGCACCACAGGTTTGGGCTTGGAAAAAGGGGCGGATTAAAAGCCTGGCACGCGACTACACCGCTGTATTTCCTGTTCTGCCATTCGAACACAACCTACTCATCGCTGGAGGGGTACAATCCATCTACTGCGGACACCCCCTTCTCGACACACTTTCTACAAATCAAGACGAGACACAACAAGTCCCCACCAAGCCTGTCCTCGCACTCCTGCCCGGCTCACGGAAGCAAGAACTCCATAAAATGCTGCCTGTACTTCTTGAAGTCGCGAAGCAATTCCCTGAGATGGAGGCTGTAATCGCAGGCGCACCAGGCGCAGCAGACACCTTATACATTCAGGCGCGGGAAGCTGGAGTGAACGTTGTATTTGGACAAACCCGGAATCTTCTAAAAACGGCTAAATTCGCGGTAATTACGTCTGGTACAGCGACACTTGAAGCGGCACTTTTAAATACCTCACACGTTTTGGTCTACAAGACGAGCTCACTCACATATGCCATTGCGAAGCTGCTCGTGAACGTTAAGTTTATCGGACTGACGAATTTAATCCTCAACCGCGAGGTCGTCCCAGAACTTATTCAAGGACGCTGCACTGCAGGAAACATTGCAAAAGAAATTCAATCCTTGGACACTTCAACGCAACGAATCGCCTTTGATGAGTTAAGAATGTCTTTGGGACACACTGGCGCATCCGAAAGAATTGCTCAAAGAATGTTAGAAATTATCTCCGTCGACCATCCTTCCTAGGGAACCAAGGACAGACCCCTCACCTTTGGACTTGCCTCCTTGACTTGGGGCAGAACGCAGAATACGATCCGCAAGACGACTGAATGGAAGCGTTTGTAAGTACACCGTTCCTGTTCCTTGGAGCGTTGCGAGAAAAAGACCTTCTCCACCAAACAACATAGATTTGAGACCTCCAGCCCTTTCAATACTGTAATCGATGTTGCCTGTAAAACCGACAATACATCCGGTATCGACACGGAGCTTATCTCCGTTAAGTTGCTTTTCAACGATCGTACCGCCTGCGTGGAGGAAGGCCATACCGTCTCCAATAAGCTTCTGGAGAATGAATCCTTCACCGCCAAAAAATCCAG
>JAQCID010000079.1 GCA_027618855.1 Bacteroidota bacterium
GGGATGGCTCACAGGGGGCGGTTAAGCACCCTGGCTCATATTCTAGGAAAGCCCTATATGGATCTTTTCAGTGAGTTTCAGGGCAAGGAATACGGTGGAGATAATAACTTTGAGGGAGATGTGAAGTATCACTTGGGACATTCTAGAACTCAGAAAGCGGATACAGGAGAAGATGTTCACATTACCCTTGCCCCAAACCCATCTCACCTTGAAGCAGTAGACCCTGTGGTTTTAGGGATTTCTCGTGCTTTAATTGATGAACTTGGTGGCGACGAGAACGCCGTTCTTCCGATACTTGTCCATGGAGACGCAGCGATTGCGGGTCAGGGTGTCGTATACGAAGTGGTACAAATGGCGGGCCTGAAGGGATATCGTACCGGAGGAACAATACATATCGTTGTAAATAACCAAATCGGTTTTACAACAAACTATCTTGACGCGCGCACCTCGACGTATTGTACTGACGTGGGGAAGGTAACACAGAGTTTGATCTTTCATGTCAATGCGGATGACCCGGAAGCTGTTGTTCAGGTCATGAACATCGCGCTATCCTATCGTCAAACTTTTCACAGGGATGTTTTCATCGACTTACTGGGATATCGCAAATATGGTCACAACGAAGGTGATGAGCCTAAGTTTACACAACCTAAGCTCTACAAAGCCATCGCATCTCACCCTTCACCTTATGCGATGTATTTGTCTCACCTCATCTCCTTGGGTACCATCACTTCAGAAGAAGGGGCCGCGCTTAAGCAAATCCAGTTGGACCTAATGGAGGAAGGTTTTGCGATTGCGAAAGAGAAAGAAACAAATCAAGTGAAGGATTTCCTCTCTGGTATTTGGGCTGACTATAGACGCGCTACAGCAGAAGATCTCATCACATCTCAAGACACGAGTTACCCGGAGAATAAAATCCGCGCTTTGGGGAATAAAATAAGTATGTTGCCTGAGGGAAAAAAGTTTTTCAAAAAAGTAGATAAGCTTCTCAAGGACAGAAAAAAGATGCTCGACTCTGATTGCCTAGATTGGGGTATGGGTGAATTGCTTGCCTATGCATCCCTCTTAGTTGAAGGCTATCCTGTAAGGATTTCAGGTCAGGATGTAGAGCGTGGGACTTTCTCTCATCGTCACGCAGTTCTGAAGACTGAGGAAACGGAAGAAGAAGTAATTTTGCTAAATGACCTTGAGAAAGGTCAAGCCAAGTTGTCAATCTACAATTCCCTGCTTTCTGAATATGCTGTTTCTGGTTTTGATTTCGGATACGCATTCGCGAGACCGAAATGTTTAACGATTTGGGAAGCTCAATTTGGAGATTTTAACAACGGGGCTCAAATTATTTGGGATCAATTTCTAAGTGCTGCAGAGGATAAATGGAGAACGATGAATGGACTTACAATCCTCCTTCCTCACGGATATGAAGGAATGGGTTCCGAGCACAGTTCAGGTCGTATGGAGCGGTTTTTAACACTCGCTTCGGGGGACAATATTGTTGTAACAAACTGCACGACACCCGCTCAGATGTTTCACCTTCTGAGAAGACAAGTCTTGCGTCCATTTCGCAAACCTTTGGTCGCATTTACGCCGAAGAAACTGCTTCGTTATCCGAAAGCCGTATCGACGGTTTCTGAACTCGCAAATGGCAAGTTTCATGAAATTCTTGACGATCCGCGCATGTCAAAAGGTTCCGATGCAAAAAAGGTCGATACCGTTGTCCTGTGTTCGGGAAAGATCTACTACGAACTCTTAGAGCGCTTCGAAGAATCAGAGCAGGATCAGAAACGAACCTCTAATATTGCCGTCATTCGGATCGAGCAATTGCACCCCTTCCCTCAGGATGCTTTGCAAACTTTACTTAGAAGATATGGTAACCATGTAAACGTTGTTTGGCTTCAAGAGGAACCAAGGAATATGGGAGCTTGGCCGTTTATTTCAATGCACTATCAGGGAGATATTGTAGAGGCTATCGCTAGACCCGCTAGCGGAACGACTGCAGCGGGCTCACAAGTAATATACGCTCGTAAACATGACGTTATCATGAATGATGTGATGAAATACGCACGTAAATAATTAAGAATCATGCCTATACTTGAAATGAAAGTTCCCAGTCCGGGAGAGAGTATATCAGAAGTGGAAATTGCTGCTTGGCTCGTAAATGATGGTGACTATGTTGAGAAGGATCAACCCATTGCCGAAGTCGATTCAGACAAAGCAACCCTTGAGCTTCCAGCAGAAATGGCGGGGGTAATTACATTAAAAGTAGAAGAAGGAGATGTCGTACCCGTAGGAGATGTTTGTTGTATCATTGACACTGATGCAAAGCGTCCAGCCGGAATGGTCAAATCTGCTGAGCCCACTGCTCCTGCACCGATTCCTGCACCGACTCCTCCAAGTCCTGCGGTCATCCCCGTTGCTCAATCTCCTGCCCAGCCTGCCGTTGCTTCTGTTTCTGAAAAAAGCTATGCAGAGGGAAGTCCTTCTCCTGCAGCCAAAAAGATGATGGCTGACAAAGGAATTTCTTCGGGTTCAATTACAGGATCGGGTAGAGATGGAAGAGTTCTGAAACAAGATGTTATTACAGCTTTAGCTGCAGGATTTGATCCATCATCGGCTTCTGCTCAAGGTGGATGGACTGGATCTCGAGAGGTCCGATCTGAACGTATGTCAATGTTGCGCAGAAAAGTAGCCGAACGACTCGTTGGTGTGAAAAATGAGACGGCCATGCTTACCACTTTTAACGAAGTGGACATGAAGCCCATTATGGACCTTAGGGCCAAATACAAGATTAAGTTTAAAGAAGAGAAAGGTGTGGGTCTTGGTTTCATGGGATTTTTCACAAAAGCTGTGACAACCGCTCTTGCTGTCTACCCAGGGGTAAATGCGATGATAGA
Source organism: Bacteroidota bacterium (assembly GCA_027618855.1). Taxonomy (GTDB): domain Bacteria; phylum Bacteroidota; class Bacteroidia; order Flavobacteriales_D; family Sanyastnellaceae; genus UBA974. Next base: position 2,889 of record JAQCID010000079.1, read on the forward strand.
TGGGAAGGAAGTGCAATATCATGATTACGTAGATGTGTGTATTGCGGTAAGCTCTCCCAAAGGGTTAATGGTCCCGGTTGTAAGGAATGCGGAAGTCATGTCGATTGCAGAAATTGAGGGTGAAATCAAACGCCTTGCCATTAGAGCACGTGATGGTGTTCTTACCGTAGACGAAATGCAAGGAGGGACGTTTACCATCACAAACGGCGGTGTGTTTGGCTCGATGTTGTCGACACCCATTATCAACCCACCCCAAAGTGCGATCTTGGGGATGCACAATATCGTTGAACGTCCAGTGGCAAAAGATGGTCAAGTGGTGATCCGTCCGATCATGTACGTAGCGCTTAGTTATGACCACCGTATTGTAGATGGGAAAGAGAGCGTAAGCTTTTTATACCTCGTAAAAGAGCTCCTTGAAAATCCAGAGAGAATGTTATTTGGAGGGAAACAGCCAGAAGAAATACTCCTCGGACTTTAAGTTGTCAGTATCTAGGTAACTCAGGCTGGATAGCCTCTTGCCAACCAAGTATGCCGCCAGTCAAATTGATGAGATTTGTATATCCATGGACGTCTTCAAGTTCACGAATGGCAGTGGCACTTCTCGCTCCAGAGCGACATTGTACGACTACAGGGATGTCTTTCGGGATTCTATTCGTACTCTCTAAGACCGTTGCGAGTGGAATTAGCTCTCCGCCGATTTCGACAATTCCATATTCATATGGTTCTCTGACATCAATCAGAAGATGTTTGACGCCTTCTTTTCTCCATTGATCTAATTTCTGAACACTCATCTCAGCAACCTCTCTTTGTTTTTCGGATGTTGCACCTATTCCACAAAACTGTTCATAGTTGATGAGTTCAGTTTGAGTCGGGTTTTCTCCGTTAAGTGGATTGTTTTTGTTTTTTCTGACTTTTAAAATGCGCGTGGAAAACACAGTGGCATCAAACAAAAACAAACGGCCACTTAGCGTATCACCCACTCCCGAAATGACTTTGATGACTTCCAATGCTTGAATTGAACCTAAAATTCCGGGCAGTACACCGATTACCCCACCTTCAGCACAGCTGGGGACCAATCCTGGAGGAGGCGGAGAGGGGAAGAGATCTCTGTAATTTGGACCTCTGCTACCATCTTGAAGGCGTTCATTGAAAACAGAAGCTTGCCCTTCAAATCTGAAGATACTCGCATAAACATTGACCTTGTTTTCTAATACACAGGCGTCATTTACAAGATACCTGGTAGGGAAATTATCTGTGCCATCCGCAACGACATCGTATTTACGGATGATTTCCCGCGCGTTATCTACCGTCAACATCGTATCGTGAACTTCGATTGTAATGTATGGATTCAGTGCCTTCAGCCGCTTACTTGCAGCGATTGCTTTTGATTCTCCAACATCTTGAACGCCGAAAAGAACCTGCCGTTGCAAGTTGGACTCATCCACAGTATCGAAATCGACAATTCCTATGCGACCGACACCAGCGGCAGCCAAATAGAGGAGTAATGGACTGCCGAGACCCCCTGAGCCGATGACGAGAACGCCAGATGCTTTCAGCTTCTTTTGGCCTTCAATATTGAATTCCGGAATGATAAGGTGCCTAGAATATCTCTCTAACTCCTCTTTTGAAAATGTGATATCGTGATGTGACATGTGTACTGTTTATTTAGAACCTCCAGCGATGGCAGGGATGATGCTTACTTCGTCTCTGTCTTCAATCTTTGTGTCTGCCCCTTCGAGCTCGTTGATGTCTTCATCTCCAACATAAACACGTATAAAACTCCTCAATTCTCCAGCATCGTCAAAAAGATGTTTTTGAATGCCCTCGTGTGAGGTAGAAAGTGCGTTGAGAAGACCTCTGACATCTGAAGCTGAAGCTTCGAATACGGACTTTCCATCCGTAAATTTTCTGAGGGGGGTTGGGATTATTAAAGTTGCCATTTTGAATGATTTATTTTAATTTTCAGTCTTTTATTTAATTATTTCTTCTTCGAATTGTCTCTCTGTTGACAGTTGCCATGATCGAACATGATCTACACCTTCTTTCTCGACACTTACAATCACATAGCTAAACCAAGGCATGGCTACCGCAAGATCATGTTCGCTGGGTATTGCAGGATGTAATGGATGACTGTGATATATGCCTAACAATGTGAGTCCTTCTTGGGTGGCAAACCGCTCAGCCTTCATGTAGTCTTTGCCAGATATTTCGAACCTTCGCCTTTGGTCTCCCTCTTTCACATTTTCTATTCTCTTCGCAGACGAAACCACCCTCACGCCATTTTTTTCTTCACCGTAAAAAAACCCACAGCATTCATTTGGGAAGGCATCTTCACCGTGACCTTTCATGTCATTCATTGCTGAGGGATGTATGTCTAGAGGTAGAAATTGATGGCTCATTACAGATTGTTATTTAAGGACTTTGTGAATGATTTCACTGTATTTGGTTGCATCGTCTGCCAGTATGGTTACAATGACACCGCTCTCTAACTCTTCTGCCAGTTGAACTGCTCCTGCAAGATTTGCTGCACCTGATGGGCTGAGGATAAGTCCTTCTGCACGTGCCGCCAGTCTCATCATTTCATAACTCTCCTCCGTTGTGACTGTCCTCATTTCGTCTGGGACTCCTGCATCGTATATCTCTGGTACCCTGGCCGTTTCCAGATGTTTCCATCCCTCCATGCCGTGTAGTGCTGTTTCGGGTTGCAATGCGACCAGTCTTATTGCTGGATTTAATTCTTTAAGCCTTCTCCCTGTACCCATAAATGTACCTGTTGTGCCTAATCCTGCGATGAAGTGTGTGATTCTTCCTGCGGTTTCATGCCATACCTCAAGACCTGTTCCATAGTAATGAGATTTCCAGTTTGCCTCATTGCCATATTGATCTACATAACAGAATTTATTCGGGTCTTTTCTCACGAGTTCACGTGCAACTGCTTGAGCTCCATCGGTTCCTTCGTAAGGACTCGTCAAGCGAAGATCTACACCGAGCGCGCGTAAGATATGCTTTCGTTCCATCGAGGCATTTTCAGG
>JAQCID010000080.1 GCA_027618855.1 Bacteroidota bacterium
CATATCGATCAAGTTTTCTGAGGTATGCTTCTTTGCTAACAAATGTGTTGTGAAGTAGCTTGTGGTGGAGGATTCCGATTTTACCAGAACTCACTATTTCAGCATGAACATGCTTGTTTTCGTATTTACATTCATCTCGCTTGAAAAGCCGGATTACTTTGTCTCCTTGCCAACCACTAAAACGAACCTTTTTACCCATAAAATAATTTTCACGGCGAATCCAAAATCCACTGAACTTCGTATTTGAATTGATCATGCGAATCACTTCCTTTTGCAATTCAGATGTGACACGCTCATCCGCATCAAGAAGTAGAATCCATTCATGCTTCGCTTGTGGAATCGCCCAGTTCTTTTGGGACGCCGAATGCTCATACTCCCTTTGCAAAATCGTATCAACAAGTGGCCTTGCCAACTTCACGGTGTCATCTGTACTAAAAGAGTCGACAACCATGATTTCATCAGAAAACCGAACAGATTGAATCGCTTCAACGATGTTGTTCTGTTCATTTCCAGTAGGAATAATAGATGTGAGTTTAGTCATCTAGCAACGTATTATAAACTTGAAACAAGTTTGCGGCGATCTTGCCGTCAGTGAAGTTTTGGGCATATTCAAAACCTTTTGAGATCATTGTGTTTTGTAAATCAGTTGAATGTTGAATTTCGAGAATAGCTTCTTTCATTTCAGGAACTGACAAGGGATTAATGTATTTGGTATAAGAACCTCCAGCTTCAACAAAACAACCATCTTTAGAAGAAATGACAGGGATTTTTGAAAACAGAGCCTCTAAAATAGGAATCCCAAAGCCTTCAAATATAGAGGGGTAAATCAGCATTTGTGCGTTTTGGTAAACCGCCGCCATTTCTTCCGAATCAAGGCCGGTTAAAAAGAGAACTCGATCAGACAGCTTGTTCTCATTAATAAAGCGCACGCACTTCATTTTATAGTCTTTCCCATTGCCTATCACGACTAATTTCTGATCTGGCAATTCAATTAATGTTTCAAGTATTGTGAAGAGGTTTTTGCGTTCCTCTATGCTCCCAACGCTGAGAATGTAATCCTCAGGTAAGTTGTATTTTTTTTGAACTTCTCGCTTGGTCTTCTCTGGCAATACATGATTGAATACGTCATTGCAACCCTGATAAACCACGTCAATTTTTTCTTCAGGAATGCCGAAAAATTCAATCACATCTTGCTTCGTTTGCTTGCTGACAGCGATGATTTTATCGGACCTGACACACGCTGACTTGAATTTTTTGGCATATATTTTTCGATCTATCGCAGGAAACAAATGAGGATAACGGATAAAAATCAAATCGTGAATAGACACAACTGTTTTAATGTTTGTTTTTTCTATCCCTAAAGGAAGTTCATGACTTAACCCATGAAATAGATCGATCTTGTCGGCGACCAAATCTTTGACAACACGCTTGCTTCTCCAATACGATGTGAAACATCTATTAATGAACGACTTAGGTGTTCGTGTAACCGTATTTGTACGCCCATTCAAAAAAGACACATTGTGCTTTTGGTGTGCTTTTGGTGTGAAGAGAAAATATTTGTTTTCAGGAAAAAAATGAGAAAGCACACGAATAGCATCACGTGAATAGTTCCCCAAACCTGTGTTGTTTAAAAACACTCTTTTTGCATCAAATCCTATCTTCATCTTAACGGCAAAATTATACGTTTGCAAGTTACACAATAGACCTCGGCAGAAAACCTTGCCAAGTTACACGAAGGAAGGATGGGGGCTTTTGATTGCATGGCATATAACGTAACTTGCAATATGAAAACCACACAATACATCGTCGGCCTTGTTTCTCTTTTGTTTGTTGTACAGTCTAACAATGCTCAAACGACAGTAAACGCATCTGACCTCCCGCAAGCTGGAGGAAGCTATCTCATTCAAACATCTACGGCAGACATTACAGGAGATTATGTGATTACGGGAGCAGATTACGTTTGGGATTTCTCAACATTGGACTCAAATTCGGAGACATTGGTGGAATTCGGAGAAATCTCTGAAGCCCCTGTTTTGGCGCAACTTTCCTTCAATAACGCGTGGACCAATCCAGATTATTTATGCGATATTTTCGGCCCAGGAGAGTTCGACCTTGCATTCCTTTCAGAGTTAGGCATTGATCTCCCAGTGACACTTTCCAACATGATGAGCTATTACCAAACCTCTGGTTCTTCATATAATCTCGCAGGAATTTCTATGAATTTAGAAGGATTCGATCTTCCTGTCGAATACAGTGACATTGATGAAATTCATCCCCTGCCATTAAATTTTCAGGACGTGATTTCTTCTACTTCTGCTTACGAAGTTGACATTCCAAGCGGACTTAACTACGCGACTTCAGCAACGCGCGAAGGCTCAGTGGACGGATGGGGAACTTTACTTCTCCCCAACGGTGCTTCGCACGAAGTTCTGAGAATAAGTACAACCATCACGACGCACGATGTTTTAACGCAAGAAGGAGGCGAACCTTTTGAAATTGACCGCATTTCCACAGTGTACACATGGCTCGGAGACGGAGGACTCCCCTACCTTGAAGCAAAAACAATTTTCGGCACGACATACAGCGTCGAATATCAAGGAGAAGCGCCGAATGAAGACACCTCAAATACAGATGGCATGACAGCGCTTACGCCTTCGGATTTCGTCGCATTCCCTAACCCTGCTTCTTCAGGAGAAAACATTGTTTTAAGTGGAACTGACCAAGAAACAACATGGGATGTTTCTGATCTAATGGGTAAAATCATCCTCTCGGGAATGGGAACGGTTATTTCTACCGACCTCTTCTCTCCTGGTGCGTATATCATCTCAACCACCTCTGAAAAGGGATTGAAAACTGAATCCGTCAGGGTCATTGTTCAGTAAGCATATTGAACGCGAGACTTGATCCTTCGCGAAACCTGTATTGTCTTACAGTTGTTCTCCTTCCATGTGGCTGTACCAAACATCAATGAGCCACCCTTTTGCGACCTGCTTATTGCGGAAGATTCTAAAGGGGACAGAGGGTCTAAATAACGCCCATCTACTTTTATCTTGAATGACCGCAAGGTTTGACGGGACGACCACAGCTCGTGCAATGACACCGTTCATCGCTTGGTCACTGCCCAACCATTTAAGTGCATCGTGTTCAACGAGTGGCGAGTCTGCTGGGATGATATGAAGTACGGGGCCCGAATTTGAAAGTGCTTTCCGGTCATCTTCTGTTCGCATTACACAGGCCAAATCAATCATAGACCCTGTGTTATAATTCACGATACACATCCCCATAGAAAGCTCTATTTCAGCTTGACTATGTTTAGAAATTAAGGCGTGTTCGTTCATCGGTGAGCAGATCGCAAGCGAATTATTGACAGGTATATTCAGAAAACGGATTCGGGGTACAGAAATTAAGTTCAGCAGTATCATCTCCCTCCTGAAGGTGCTCGATTGTATCTGTCGTATATCCCAAACCAAAGACTCCTTGCGTCGTTCTTGACGCCCAAAGACCAAGACCCCCACTCACATTTGAATATTCGGGGCGCTCTTGAATAATACCCGTTACAGGTGCGTTCACATCTAAGTATATCGCAAGTGTTTCATTTGCGACAATCAGCAAGAAATCAAACGCACGTGCGATTTGGCTTTCCGCATCCCAAACCCCCAACTCTCTTGTAATTCTAATGTTTTTATCCAAGCGGGTTTTTAATGTGGTGAAAAATACTTGACCATCGAATAATTTCTCCAGCTCCTGATTCCCCTCATCGTCAGATGGGTTGACCGTTCCAATAGGCATTTCAATCGTGCGGGCACGTGAGCTATCTAAGACAGTATGGAAATCATCGGCCCAATAGTGTTCAATGAAATGGACAAGTAAAACCGCATCATAACGAGATGCCCCAGCTGTAGACCTCCACTTGAAAGGATAGTTTGGATAGACGACTTGTGACGGTCCAACGTTTGCGAAATTGAGTTTGATGTTGTCTAAACCCGCTGGCGGTTGTTGGATATTCCCTGCAGAAACAGAGATCATATTTGTCACCGCCTTGACATTGATTGAATCGTCAATCACGATTTCCAAACGATAGAGAGCGTCAGGGTTGAGTGATTCATTCCCACGTGTCACGGCAAAATAAGCTTGATGTTCTGGCGCAAAAAATACACCATCTTCATCCTTGTTTTGGAGCAAAGTATCTTTAAGCTCAAAAACTCGGGTATCAATTTCATTGACAACCTCCACAAAACGAGTTGAAAGTCTTGATGTTTCATATTCTGAGGAATCCGAGATAAGCGCGATTTGAGTTTGGTCCCCATCCCCTAACCACGTACGATTAATCCTGACCCATTGCGTATCTGCCTCAGCATCTAGAAGGCCAAAAACCACAGGAATAGACACATATGGTGCCGTCAAATCAACATCAGTAGTACAACGCGTGAATCCCAAAGTAAAAATAGCGGCAAGCAAAAAGACTGTGCCACTCTTAACGATCGGATGTGAATCTGTTTTTTCTTGCATTGTGCGAATATACCAAGAATCTAGGCAAGCATTAAATTTTTAACAAGAACTCCACCGAATCCACGCCATCCGCATAGTCGCTCAGGGAAGGACATTGCGCCAAGCCCAAATCTTGTTGTGAGATACTGGGTGCCAAAACAGCCAATTCTTTTGTGAACTCCTTCGCTCCAGACCTTGAAGTCACAAGCTGCAACCCATCTTTATAATCGCTCAGTTTCTTGATTAATTCTCCTACATCATCATATCTCTCCACGAAAAGAGTACCCACTGGTGATACCCAATTCTTATCTTCTTTCACCAATAAAAATCCATTTTCTATCAATTCTTCTCTGTTCAAAAGCCAAATCGCTTTGTGGTAATCATAGTTGTTTGCATACTTGTTGTTATTCGCCAAAAAACTCCACGAAACCCAGGCCGCAAAACACCTGTCCAAATCAAAATCAGTCGGAAGGAAGACTTTTGTCGTGCTTCTGCATCCAAGTCCGAAATGTGTAAACATATCCTCCCCCAACATTTTCAATTCCTCTTCAGATTCTTCACCATCTAAAACAGCAACTCCTGTTCTTTGTGTTCTAAATACGTGTGGAATATGGCCAAAGTATGCATCGAAATACCGCATGGTATTTGAACTTCCAGTTGCAATTAACGCATCAACAGCTCCTAATTTGCCTTCAACAAATTCGATTCTACCTTTTAAAGCAGGTTCAATCGATTCTATTTCTTGCACGACTCTTTTCGGAAGCACCGTATCATCTCTAGATGTCTTTACCGCCACTTTGTGACCGGCCACTAACGCACAGAGCATATCGTGAAGCCCCACCAAAGGCAAATTACCCGCCATAATAATCCCTATCCTTTTGCCAGAGTCAGCATGAATGGCATCAGGAAGATCATACTCTTCAAACCATTTATCAATATGCTCCTCTCGCAAAGAATCTCCATGAGATTGAAACGATTTCGAAACACTTTCTTTTGTAAACCAGCCGTTATTAGCTTCCGCCAATCGGAGCAATTCACTTTCTGTATGTGCTTTTTCTCGAAACCAAATTCCGAGTTTTGTTAATGCGGGTTTAAGACTGTTCACTGTACCTTTGTATCTGTAAATTAAAAGGCAAAAGTACATGGCAATCATTATAACTGACGACTGCATTAATTGTGGGGCTTGCGAACCGGAATGTCCAAACACTGCCATCTATGAAGGAGCCGCAAAATGGCGTTTCACAGATGGTACAGGATTTACCGGAACGGGAATTCATCCGACTGCAGGAGAAATAGACTCTGACAAGGAAAACGATGCAATAAGCATGGACTTATACTACATCTCTCCTGACAAATGTACTGAGTGCGTGGGCTTTCACGATGAACCACAATGTGCCGCAGTTTGCCCTGT
>JAQCID010000081.1 GCA_027618855.1 Bacteroidota bacterium
GTGCAGGATTGGAATACTGGGGAGATGATTGAGTTAGCTTCTGTCGGACTGTATGATCCGGTGTCGCAGATGCTGACAGAGGTAATGGAATTCGAAGGGTCGAGATTTACGACTGACATCGTTGTTGCGGAGGGGTCGGCATTTATTGGCGCCGACAACAGAATTGTGAAGATGAACTTAAATACATTTGAAATTGAAGCTGAAGTGTTGCTGCAAGGCGTGAGGCAGCTCGCATATTTTGATGGAATGATCTATGTAACAAGAGGTGATTATGATCCTGTGACATTTGGTTCAATTGCATTCGATTCGTATTTGGTGTGGTTCGATGCAGAGACTTTGGCATGGGCAGGTGAATTGCCTTACGAAATAGGAGTAGGGTATGCTTCAGAGGGGATTTCGATCAAAGAAGGTGTGGCGTATATCGCGATTAACAATGGATTTGAGTTTGGTCAAGAAGTCGGGGTTCTGGGTGTTTACGACCTCACAACAGGAGATTATTCTGAGCATGATTTAGGCGAAGATGGAAAGAATCCATCGCACATTAAAGTCACGGATCAAGAGGTTCTGCTCGTCAACAACATGGACTTTTCGTCGACCAGCTTATCTCGCGTCGAGCTTCCGTCACTCGGAGCAGTATCGGCTTCAGTAAATACGGTTGTCGTAGGAGGTGTTTCAGCGGCTTGCAATGCAGCAGCCATTTTAGGAGATGAACTTGTATTCCAAATCACGAATGAGCTGGGCATGCGCAAGGCTTCGGTATCGACTTTAACGCCGTCCTCGGTGACTTGGGGTCCTGCAACGGATTCATACTACCGCATGGCTTTAAATCCAGTCAACGGTGATGTTTATGCTACGGTGACGAATTTCTTTGACGCTGCTGAAGTTCAAATCATCAGCGCCTCAGGTGAGTATGTATCTTCCTTTGATGCGGGCACTGTCCCAGGCGGCATTGCCTTCGATGTGAGGAGTGTCAACGGATTTGAGTGTGACGAGCTTGTGAATCCAGGACATGTTTTAGGGGAATTCGATGTGAGAGGCCGGGTTTGGTCTACAGGGGAGAGGGGCATGAAGCTTGAAAAGTATTCCAATGGGAAAACAGTAAAAACAATCGTTCTCACGGATTAAGTCCTACGTCAAGCGTTCGTGGTTAACCCAACAACACCAACCACGCCAAACCTGCTGCAAGGAAAAGTTTAAGCCACGCAGAAAGTTGGGTGACTTTTTTCTTCCATGCCAAACGAAGGATGTTGAGGTATATCCCCAGGAAGACACCTTGTGTGGTTCCAATTCCGACTTCATACTGCATGTAGCCGACACATATCGTGAGCAGAATCAAAAGAGCATGGATGAGTCTCCAGCTTGTCTGAGGGCTGTACGTGATGGGGAGCGTTAAATGTCCGGCTTTTCGGTCTCCGTCGAGATCCTCGATGTCCTTCACGAGTTCTCGTATGAAAACGATTAAAAAGATCACCCCCGTGAGACTTCCAAATTCCCAGATGAAAAGGGTGAGGGCTTGAAATAGTGGGGGAGAGGTGTCAATAGAATCGGCATATGCAAATGGCACAACAGAAGCGATGGCGCATGCGACGATCACATTTCCGACAAGGACACTCCCCTTGAATTTCGTGGAATATAGAAAGAGCACAATGGCAACAATCAGGGCGATTACAAAGGGAATCGACGTGTGTATTTTCACAGAGAGAATCCCCGCAATGAGCAATCCCGCAGCACTCAGTCCCCAATGACTTACAAGCGCGATTCTTCGTTTTAAGACACGCCCTACAAGAGCGCGTTCCGGTTTGTTCACCCTGTCTTCTTTGATGTCGAAATAGTCATTGATGATATTCCCTCCGGCAGCCAAAAGCACAAGCGGTAGAATAAACAACATCTCTAAAAAGTATTCTCCGCTTTCGGGGATGTGATTTAAATCGCTCCACCTAAGAACTGCGATCGACGCCGCAATAATCATCAAATTCCCTGGCCTTAAGACGCGTATCCAAGCCGAGAACGGGGATGTTGTTACTGGATCTTTAACCATTGCTCGCATTGATCAGCTCACTGGACTTTTCTGTCGTAAGCGCGTAATTAAACCCTCCGTGTATAGCGTGGGCTCCATGGTTTCCGTTTTTATCTAAGGCCAAATATCCCACTTGTAAGTCCGTCACGTCCATGCTGTCTATGATGCGTTTCACAGCTGTTTCACATGCGTCTTGTGGACTCATGCCCCCCCTCATTAATTCCACCACCAGGAAAGAGCCTACCGTTCTCATGACGGCTTCTCCAAGCCCAGTAGCGGTTGCTGCCCCCACATTTCCATCTACGAAAAGCCCGGCTCCGATGATCGGACTGTCGCCTACGCGTCCGTGCATCTTAAACGATACGCCAGATGTCGTGCATCCGCCAGAGAGTCGCCCTTCGTGATCTAATGCGAGAATCCCTATCGTATCGTGATTTTCGATATTGATCACGGGCTTGTATTCGTTTTTCTCTTTCCATTTCTGCCAAGCTTCATGCGCTTTCTCTGTGAGAAGGTTGACGCTCTCAAACCCTTGTTCGAGGGCGAACATCTTCGCGCCTTCTCCCACGAGCATGACGTGCGGCGTCTCTTCCATCACTTTGCGGGCGACTGAAAGCGGGTGCATGATGTCCTGAAGTGCCGCGACCGAACCCGCACGCCCCAAATGGTCCATGCAACACGCATCTAACGTTACGATGCCGTCTCGGTCGGGCAATCCTCCTAACCCTACGCTCAGGCCTTCTGCGTCTTCCTCTACAATCCGCGCTGCTGCTTCTATCATATCTAGTGCAGAACCTCCTTTTGCGAGTGCTTCAAATCCGAATTTATTTGCGATCAGGCCGTGATTCCAGGTGCTGACCATGGTTGCTTGGCCTTTTTCTGCCTCCAGTTCAAGCTTCTGGATGCCTTCAAATTCTGCAAGCTCACTCCCTAACATCCGATTTATTGCAAACGGTGAAAGGCCCAAAACGCCTCCAATGGTTGCCAACCTTCCTATAAATTCTCTTCGGTTAGATTTATTCGTTTGTCCCATGCCTACAAGATACTATAAGAATTAAATAAGAATTGGTATATTTAGTTGACTTCGTTTAAATGTCAAATTCCACTGAAAGAACACGGGCGGTATGATGCTTTGGTGGTGAATTTGTATGGCTGTCAAGCAAAAAAAAAACCCCTCGTGAGAGGGGTCTTTTTTTTTAGTCAAGTCGAAGATGATTCTGGGAATCGAATTCGATGGTGAACTCGGGTTTCGAGGAGATTACTTAGACTCTTCGTCAGTCACTTCTTCGAAATCGACGTCGGTCACTTCTTGCTCGCCTTCGCTAGAACCAGAACCATCCGCACCTGGAGCTCCTGCATCAGCTCCCTCACCCTTGTCTGCATACATTTCTTCGCTTGCGGCTTGGAACGCAGTGTTGAGTTTCTCAATGCGCTCTATGCAAGCATCGACATCGCCTAGCTCGTGGGCCGTTTTGAGTTCTGTGAGTGCTTCGTTGATCGGAGTGAGCTTTTCAGCAGGTATTTTGTCTCCGAACTCTTTGAGTTGCTTCTCAGTTTGGAAGATAAGAGAGTCAGCCTGATTGATTGTCTCAACCTTGTCCTTTGTCTCTTTGTCAGCGTCAGCGTTCGCTTCTGCCTCAGCCTTCATGCGCTCAATGTCTGCTTCAGAAAGACCTGAAGAAGCTTCGATGCGCACTTTGTTCTCTTTGCCAGTAGCCTTATCCTTCGCGCTTACGTTGATGATTCCATTTGCGTCGATGTCGAAAGTGACCTCGATCTGTGGAACTCCACGTGGAGCAGGAGGGATGTCAGACAGTTGAAACTGACCGATGGGATGGTTGTCCTTGGCCATTGCTCTTTCTCCCTGGAAAACATGGATGTCAACACTTGGCTGGTTGTCCGCTGCAGTAGAGAATGATTCAGACTTCTTTGTAGGAATCGTTGTGTTTGCTTCGATCAGCTTGGTGAAAACACCGCCCATTGTCTCGATGCCCAGAGAAAGAGGAGTGACGTCTAGAAGGAGAACGTCTGTAACATCTCCTGATAAAACGCCACCTTGAATAGCAGCTCCGATAGCGACCACTTCGTCAGGATTAACGCCCTTAGATGGCTCTTTTCCGAAGAATGCCTTTACAGCATCTTGAACAGCTGGGATACGCGTTGATCCTCCTACGAGAATCACTTCGTCGATATCTCCTTTGTTAAGTCCAGCTGCTTTAAGTGCAGATTTACATGGCTTGATAGAACGCTTGATTAACTCGTCACAAAGTTGTTCGAACTTCGCTCGGGTTAATGAACGCACAAGGTGCTTCGGAACGCCATCTACAGGCATGATGTACGGAAGGTTGATTTCTGTACTCGTCGTGCTAGAAAGTTCAATCTTCGCTTTCTCTGCAGCTTCTTTAAGACGTTGTAGAGACATCGGATCTTTACTGAGATCGATTCCTCCATTTTCTTCCTTGAATTCTGCAACGAGCCATTCGATTAAGGTTTGGTCAAAGTCATCTCCACCCAGGTGAGTGTCACCATCTGTAGAAAGTACTTCGAAAACGCCATCACCGAGCTCTAGGATACTCACGTCGTGTGTACCACCACCGAGATCAAAGACAACGATCTTCTGATCGATCGATTTCTTATCGAGACCGTAAGCAAGTGCTGCAGCGGTAGGCTCGTTGATAATACGCTTCACTTCAAGTCCAGCAATCTCGCCAGCTTCTTTTGTCGCTTGACGTTGTGCATCGTTGAAGTAAGCAGGCACAGTAATCACGGCAGCCGTCACTTCTGTTCCCAAGTGGTCTTCAGCTGTGCGCTTCATTTTCTGAAGCACCATTGCTGAAATCTCTTGAGGCGTGTAGGTGCGGTCGTCAATCTTGACTCTTGGCGTGTTGTTGTCTCCTTTAACCACGGTGTAGGGCATACGCTTGATGTCATTTGCTACATCTGTAAAAGAACAGCCCATAAAGCGTTTGATACTAGAAATAGTCTTCGTAGGGTTTGTAATTGCCTGACGCTTTGCGGGCTCACCTACTTTTCTTTCGCCGTCGGCGATGAATGCAACGATAGAAGGTGTCGTACGCTTTCCTTCGCTGTTGTTAATGACCACAGGTTCATTTCCCTCCATCACTGATACACAGCTGTTGGTCGTTCCGAGATCGATTCCAATGATTTTACTCATGTCTTTAAATTTATTGTTTTCGTTTGTTTACATCCCCTCTTAGACAAATCCCTTGCCACTACAAAATTTCTGTGTGTAACGTGCATCTTGTCAGTTTTATATGTCATTTTCTCTTTTCTGAGAGACAGAAACCTGACACCCTGTCCGATTCTCCCTTCACTCTTGTACATTTGCCCAAGTGAAAAATCCAGTTTCTTTTGCCGTTTTGGGCTATGGCCATATCGGAAAGCGCCATGCCGCTTATATCCACGCACATCCCGGTGCTGAACTGAGATCTGTTGCAGATGTTGCAGACGTGTCGGCTTCTCTAGAAAGTGATTCTGAGGGTGAGAAGATCTCGGTCTATCCCTCCATCGATGCTTTGCTTGCCCAATCCCCCCTTCCAGAAGTAATCAGTGTATGTACTCCCAACGGACTTCATGCAGCGCAGTGCATTCAGATTCTCGAGGCGGGATGTCATGTCGTTCTTGAAAAACCCATTGCGCTTTCTGTATTCGATGCGCGTCTTGTGGCTGAAACGTCTGCATCGACAGGCAAGCATGTCTTTTGTGTCATGCAAAATCGTTTTGCACCTCCTTCTGTTTGGCTTAAATCTCTTGTGGAGTCGGGTAAACTAGGTGAAATCCGCCAGGTCCACATCCAATGTTTCTGGAACAGAGACGATTCATATTATGCTTCCAGCCCTTGGCGTGGGACGAT
>JAQCID010000082.1 GCA_027618855.1 Bacteroidota bacterium
CCCTGTCGCAAACGGCATGTATCACATTTAAATCATGAGAAATAAACAAGTAAGCAAGGGATCTTCTTTTTTGAATGTCGGAAAGCAAGGTTAATATTTGGGCTTGGATTCTTAAATCCAACGCAGAGACACTCTCATCCAATATTAGAAGCGCGGGTTTTACAGCCAATGCTCTAGCGAGTACGATGCGCTGTCTCATGCCTCCGCTAAAAGAAGCTGGATATTTGTCAGTGTCCTCTCCACTTAACCCTACTTCAACAAGTAGATTGCGCGCCAATTCCATCTTTTTTGATGTAGACAGTGCGCCTCCGTTTTCTGTGGTTCCGATCGCCTCACATAAAGCGTTTCCGATAGACATTCGGGGATTTAGTGCACTGAAGGGGTCTTGAAATACAGGCTGAGCATCGCGACGAAACTCCTTCATCATTTGCCTGTTGTTAAGGTCTAGTTCGACCCCTTTCCAAATCACGGATCCCCCATTGGGAATCTCAAGCCCCAACATCAACCTTCCCAGAGTTGACTTCCCACAACCGCTTTCACCCACAAGCCCCACTCGTTCTCCAGGCAGTATTTTAAGATTGACGCCATTGACTGCTGTAAATTTCTCTTCAACTTTTCCAAACCAACTCCTTTTCGTGATGTATTCTAGCACCACGTTTTGAACTTCTATAAAAGGCTGGACCTCTAAGTCTGTGTGCGCAATTTCATCACGGTTTCTTTTGGGTTTGGAGTTCATTAAGTCCAAAGTATATGGGTGGGTCGGCTTGTCTAGCACTGCGATACATTCTCCTTGTTCCACAATCTCTCCATCTTTCATTACGACGACGAAATCTGCAATATCTCTGACGACATCAAGATCATGTGTTATAAAAAGAATCCCTAAATCACGCTCTTTCTGAAGACGAAGCAACAATTCTAAAATGGTCTTTTGAACCGTAACATCTA
The DNA here is from genome assembly GCA_027618855.1 of Bacteroidota bacterium. GTDB lineage: Bacteria > Bacteroidota > Bacteroidia > Flavobacteriales_D > Sanyastnellaceae > UBA974. Next base: position 946 of record JAQCID010000082.1, read on the forward strand.
ATGCGGTTGTAGGCTCGTCAGCGACAAGAATCTTGGGGTTACAAGCAAGTGCGATCGCGAGCATGACACGCTGTTTTTGACCCCCGCTTAGCTCGTGGGGATATTTATATATCGCGGTTTCTGGATCGGGCAATTCAACCTCTTTGAAAAGCTCGATGACTCTTTTCATAGAATCAGATCTGCCTAATCCCATGTGTACGGCCAATGGCTCAGAGACTTGTTCACCTACTCTCATTGATGGATTCAACGAAGACATCGGATCTTGAAAAACCATGCTAATCTCTCTTCCCACTGGCGTAATCGGCTTTTTGTCCACGTCTACCCAAGTCACCCCACCAATCCCTTTTACGTGACCTTTAATGACACGTCCATTTGAAGGGAGGAGTCCCATAATCGCTGTAGAAGTAACGGTCTTCCCCGAACCCGATTCTCCAACAATTGCTGTCGTCATTCCTTCATAAACGTTGAAGGACACACCAGAGATTACTGTTTTATCGAAAGCGACTTCTAACTGATCAACTTGAAGAAGAGGTTTCAAAATTACAGCGTACCTCGGTTTTCTTGTTCGCGTTCTATGGCCTCGAATAGCGCTTTAAAATTCCCTTTTCCAAAGGAGGTTGCTCCATTTCTCTGAATAATCTCAAAAAACATCGTCGGTCTGTCTAAAACCGGTTTTGTAAATAACTGAAGCAGGTAACCGTCTTCATCTCTGTCAATCAGAATCCCGAGTTTTCTTAATCCTTCGATGTCTTCGTCGATATCTCCAACACGGTCTAGAATGTCGTCGTAATAATTGTCCGGGACATATAAGAAATCGACACCCCTGGATTTTAGGGCTGTGATCGTTTTAATGATATCGTTTGTAGCAACGGCGATGTGTTGGCACCCCGAACCACCATAGTATTCAATATACTCCTCTATTTGCGACTTCTTTTTCCCTTTTGCAGGTTCGTTGATCGGAAACTTTATCCGACCATTTCCATTGCTCATTACTTTCGACATGAGCGCAGTGTATTCTGTCGAGATATCCTTGTCATCGAATGAAATGATTTGGGCAAACCCCATCACCTCGGCATAAAACTTACCCCAGGTATTCATTTCACCCCAGTTCACATTGCCGACCATGTGATCGATGTATAACAGTCCTGTGTCTACGGGTTGGTAATCGGGATTCCAGGCTCGGTATCCCGGCATAAAGACACCTTTGTAATTGTGCCTCTCTACGAATACATGAATCGTCTCTCCATATGTGTGAATGGCGCTGAGTACGACTTCACCATTGTCGTCTTTTCGAACCTCAGGTTCGAATGCGCTTTTTGCGCCTCTTTTTGTCGTTTCCTCCCAGCTCTTTTTTGCATCCTCAACCCAAAGTGCAATCGTTTTTACGCCATCACCATGGTCGTTAAGATGTCGATTTAACTCACCTCCTGGCCGAAGAGGTGTCGTGAGGACGAGGATGATTTTATTCTGTTTAAGGACATATGAAACTGAATCTTTGCTGCCCGTTTCAAGTCCCTTATATGCGAGAGGCTGAAACCCCCAAGCAGTCATATAGAAGAACGCACTTTGCTTTGCATTTCCGACAATAAACTCAACATAATCTGTCCCAAGTATGGGAAGAAAGTCGGCGGCTTCTGGCAGAATCTTGTCAAGTTGAGGGATTGTGTTTTCTGACATATCTATGTTATTTCTTAACCCAAGATTTGTAGTAATCGGGATATTCTAAGTCGAGTGCTTGTTGCGTGAGATGAAGCGGTTTAAATGTGTCAACCATCACTGCCGTTTCAGGCGTTTCTTTCTTTCCGATGCTCTGTTCTATCGTCCCGGGGTGCGGACCGTGAACAATCCCAGCCGGATGAAGCGTAAGTTGACCGGGCTTCACGCCCACTCTGCTCATAAAGTCACCATCAACATAGTAAAGCAACTCATCGGAGTCGATGTTGCTGTGATTATAAGGAGCTGGGATAGAATCAGGATGGTAATCGTAAAGTCTTGGCACAAAACTACAAATCACAAACCCTGCTGCTTCAAAGGTTTGGTGCGTAGGAGGGGGGAGGTGAATTCGGCCGGTAATGGGTTCGAAATCTTTGATGTTAAATGCATAGGGGAATAAAAACCCATCCCAACCTACTACGTCGAAGGGGTGGGCAGCATAGATATAATCGTGAATCAAACCATTTTTCTTGATTTTCACGAGGTAATCTCCCAACTCTTCATGAACGACGAGCTCACTTGGTGTTCGGAAGTCACGTTCACAATATGGACTGTTCTCTAAGAGTTGTCCGAAATTATTTCGATAACGTTTGGGTGTGAAAACAGGAGCTTTAGAAGCCACGATAAACAGTCTGTTGTCATCAGAATTGAATTTAAATCGGTAAATGATTCCCTTTGGGATCACCAAATAATCTCCCTTGCCAAAGACAAGGTTCCCGAACATTGTTTCTAAAACCCCGCTTCCATAATGGATGAAAATCGTTTCAGCTTGATCGGAGTTTTTATAGAAAACATCATCCTCAATTTTCGGAGGAGATGCGAGTTCAATGGTGAGGTCCGAATTGAACATTATGGGGACTCGAGAGTCTAGATAATCTTTGCCAGGGACGACATTAAATCCTTCTAGTTTTCTAGAGTGTAAGTTACATTCGACGGCAATTTCAGGTCGCACATCAACGCTTCCTAAAACGTCCTTCACCATCGTCGGGTTGTTGTAATGGTATAGGATTGAAGTGATCCCTACAAACCCAGCTGTTCCGAAAACCTGTTCACGGTAAAGACTTCCATCTTTTTTGCGAAACTGAACATGTCGCTTATTGGGAATATCCCCCAGTTGCTGATAAAAAGGCATTTTTCTATTAATTAAATACCTTGCTAAGGTAGTTCAGAGAAATTTGATATTCACGAACTTTGTAGGCGCGCAATCAACTCTCTTTAGCGTTTAGGAGCTTCGCGTACCACGGAAGTCCCCCCTCTTTACTTAACGGCCATTGTAAGCTCAATTTGGTGCCAGCTTGCAATGATTCGTTCGGATTGAGTCTGTTTTTTCGAATGATTGCAGACGTTTTAATCCCATATATCTGAGAGATCTCCCAAATGGTTTGGCCTTGATGAACAGTATGCCAAGTATATGCAGCATGATTCTTCTTAGGCTGTAAGTAAATCTTGTCCCCCAGATTGAATACATGACTTTTTGAGACTCCATTGTATTTTCGGAACTGCCAAGGCATCATGTCGAGCTCCTTTGCCAAGCTTTTTTGGGTATCTCCTTCACGTGCGAAAACAAATTGAATGCCATGTTCAGTTGTTCTGATTCGCCTAGCTCCACCCTCATTTGTAGTAGAATTCCTGGCTGTTCTAGCCTTTGATTCAGAGCCGAGTCTGTCCGAAATAACTTGTTGTTCTTTTACAATTTCAGTTTCAACCTTTGTTTCACCCTTTCCGACCTCGGCAAGCGCATCAAGTCCTTTTAAATCCAAAACATTTAAGTTGTGGCGCTCAATGATTGTAATAAGTTTTTCAGCGTATTCCGGATTCGTTGCATAGCCGCATTTTTTCAACCCTTTTGCCCACCCCTTATAGTCATCAAGGTCCAGTTCAAATAACATCGCGTATCGGCTTTTCAGCAAGAACTTACTGTGGTCTTCATAGCTGTCTCGGGGGTGGTCATACACTCTGAAACACTCCCCTTTTTCATCGTCGTCATGATACGTTCGGCCGCCGACCCAATCACTGTGGCACTTAATTCCGAAATGATTGTTAGACTTCAGAGCCAATGTACTTACTCCGTTTCCGCTTTCAAGCATCCCTTGAGCAAGTGTAATACTCGCAGGGATGTTGTATTCGATCATTTGAGAAACGGCTTCTTTTTTCCATTTGTCAATGTAGTCTTCAGAAGAAACTTCGTCATTTGCAAAAATGCCAATTCCGCAAAACAAGACACACGTCCCAATGAGAGAGGCGAGGCGCAATACAGTAGTTTTAAATAATGACATGAGAGGATGTTCTAGGGTAAAGAAAAAAAGTGCGCACAAGCGTGCCAGCTGCAAGATAAAAACCCACCTTTCACCTTTCACTTGACAGATGTGTTCTCCTCAACGTGAAAATGTGTAAAACCTTATCCTTAGATGCCTTATCCAGGTGTTGCATCAAATTCTCTCACCACAACCCCGGTGCTGTCCGAGAACTGCCAAACTCCAGTTTCAAACCCCTGACTGTAATGCCCCAAGATGTTAACCACTCCATTTGGGTGCCAAGTTTGGTATTTGCCGTCAGTTACTCCGTTTGAAAAACAATTAAGGGACCATTTCATTCCATCAGGATAGAATGTATCCCAACACCCAATTTTTAAATCCGACCCATCCCTGCTCACAACCCTGCCACGTGTTTGTATCTTAAAATTATCATAATAAGAAAGAACCTCAACGGTATCCCCTTTTAGATATACTCTTTCCTCTTTCACATTGCCATTGCTCCATTTCGAAGTCACCTCAACGATCTTGCCTGTATACACCGTGTCTCCACAACCAATTGCTGCAAATACAACCATCCACACTGTGACATTCCCTTTCGTCTTCATCGGTTTCGTTGAATTGTAAAATCAAGCATATTAATTAAAGCGTTCCGTGATTCAGTATCCTCAAATACATCGAGCATTTCGACAGCTTCATTTCTTAATTCGGCCATTTTATTTCTCGCATATCCAATGCCGGGACCTTCAATAACCGCTTGAATCACCTCTTGCACAGCCTTCGGATCTTTAGGGGCTCGTTTCACCAGTTTAATTAACCGTTTGCGGGTTCTTCGATCGGCCTTTTCAAGTGTATGGATGAGAGGAAGCGTTAATTTTTTCTCCCGGATGTCTTGGCCAGTAGGTTTCCCCGTTTTTTTCCCATCACCCAGGT
>JAQCID010000083.1 GCA_027618855.1 Bacteroidota bacterium
CGCACTTGCCTGACCTGTATAATCAAACTTAAGCGCTTGAGTCATGTCGTATTTCACGGAATAATTCCGATTCCAGTTCCAAGATTTGAGGACCTGAGTCTGAATCAACAGACTTGTCTCTACGCCAAGTAAATCGGCCGTATTGTTTCTCACTTCACTGGTCTCATACAACCTCTCCATTTGGGTGTTCAATGACACTTGTTTCGGGAGCAAGTAAAAATTGAAATCCTTCAGCCATTTCAGCATTTCGCTTTCTCTAATCAACTTGATATTTGAGAATGGTTTGTGCTGCTTAGGTCTGTTCTGCCAGTTGTAGGCCAAACCTCCCCTATGCTCTCTATTCAAACGAAATTTGGTGTTTATATCTCTGCGATACAACTCATTAAAACTATAGCTTCCCGTAAAATTGCTTATTTTAAGAAATGAAAACGGACCTGAGGATTCCGAACCTCCTCCTCCAGAACGACCTCCTCCCCTTCCATTCATCATCGCTGCGTCCCCGCCCATGGACTCACGGTCAGATGTCACGTCATCCTTCGATCTCGAATCGCTTTCGTTTCGGCTATTTCTATCTCGAGAGCCACCTCCTCCTCCAGATCCGAATTGCGGATTAATTTTAATACTGGCAAAATTGATGCTTCTAAGTCGGTTTACTTCTTGGGTTTTATTTAAGCGTTCTGGCGACAAGTCAAGATCATCAAGCTCAATGTCAGGAGATAGAGGGTCGTATTGAGGTGTACTCACTTGCTCCGAATAACCGACATACATCGGAAGAGATACCCCTAAATTTTGAGGCAAAAGCTTCCCGAGTTGAATCGTGCCATTTGCGTCAATTCCACGTATTGTTTCTCTTGAGCGTTCTTGAACCCGTTGCTCGAGACCTCCCCAGCCCGGAGTGGACATGTTTGCGGCTACGCTTACGTTTCCGAGATCCGCCAGAGTCGCGTTGACTCTTGCGACCGCAGCCCATCCCCCTTCTTCGTTAAAGTCCGAGAGACGCAATTCGTTCGCCCAAATCACAGCACATTTATTCAGACCATCATCTGAGTTACTGAACACATTGGAATCCTTGTCAGGATTTCTTATCCCAATCATCACCGTCACCACATTTGCAAGGTTGGGGTTTCCTTTTACAGAGATTCTTGCGACCCCATCGTACTCAGAATATTCTTGAGAAAGCGGCTGCAAAGAAGGTCTGTTTATTTTCAAATTCTGCAATTTCTGCAGTTCTATATCCATGTTGTTTTCCAGCGGCCAAATCATGTCTTCGTCTCCTGTATACCAGGGAGTAACCGAAAGTGGTATCTCATACTCGTAATAGTTTGCATCGAAGTCACTGCCCAGTCGAACAAAAGCCGTCAAGTCTCCGTCGTTTAAAGCCGTACCATCGGGACCCGCTTCAGCATGGAAGTACATCCGCATACGCTTGTACATCCGCATGTCGTAATTGATGTTCCGATAAGCAGCACGCGCATCACCGTCTATAAGGTCGCATACCTCCATCGCTAAAGACTGCTCATTCAGACGGCGTTGATTTGCTGTAGCCACATCAATTTCTCGAAGAATCCCAGGTGGGGTAACATATGCCACTGGCTCGCGATTTCCGTTTTCTTCAATATTTACAGCTGAGATATTAAAACTCGTCGCTGACGGATCTTCTGGTTCTATTTCTTGCTCCCCCGCTAGAGACCCTTCATACTTCCTCCATTCTCCTCTCACAAGATCCATCCTCGCAAAACGCATCGTGACCGGTTGACTCCAACCCTTCATAAATACACGCATAAAACGTATCGATCTGAAATCCGAAATACTTCCTACACGTTTTTCATATTCGCGCACTGGAATTTTAAATTGATACCACTTGATGGGCTTCTGTTCGTTAGACGAAGCACTTTGGCTTAACGTTTCGTAAACGTCCGTAATATAATTGTTGCCCACATTTGCCTCGCCCAAATCTGAAGGGCGCATAGAAATCTTGTACTGATAATAACTTTCTATCGTTCCCAAGGTGATGTCTTGGTTGATGTCCTCACTGTTGGGGATTGTTGTTGCGGTTATGGGATAACCATCTGGCGACCCCGTATTCGAGTTGCCCTCGTAGCGACTAAAATACTTGTATCGATCTATAATGTTTTCCTCCAGAGCTTGAGAAGTCGGGTTTCTGAAATATCTGAAATCGTCTGATGAAGGATCGTTTTCAATGGTCGCCATCGCTTCGGGAGTTAAAATATTTGACTCCTCTAAATCCGTCAACCAATCTGCAAAATGCTCTCTTTCTACAGATGAGTTCATTCCGTCTAACCCTACGTCTTGCAATGAATAATTCCCGGAAGAATTATCGAATGCATTGACAACATTGAAAGTAGAAGGGTCCGGATAGATCGCCCAAGAACTCGTGTCTGTGGGGAGGTCAGTACTTGTTGCTGAAGGCAGACCATTCTCAAATTCTAGCTGGCTATCGTTGAGAAGATCTTCACTTACATTTCCAAGGTTAAAATAAATATCTCCGCCTGTGGTGTTCTCTGAATCCTCATTAAACGGGTCCATGATCCAAAACTGGATGTACTCAATGTTTGCAGATTCGAAGTCTGTCGTGGTCAGTGCCCTTTGGATACCACCCCAACGTGATGAAGGATCCTCAAGACCACCATTTTCATCAAATCCGGCGGAATAGCCTTGCGCACCTTCAGGAAGCTCATAATTATAAGGCCCTCTCTCGCTTGGCCAGTAGGACAAATCAAATGTAGGAATGTTTCTCGGAGTTCCAGGCTGATAATCCCTGTTGGGGAATATTTCTTGTTCCAATATTTGACGCATTCTGTGATCTTGCCTCACATCGTCTGAGACTTGACCATCTGCCAAACCACTCCCTGAATAAAACGAAGGATCAATGGTATACCACGAAAGGGCAGCCCGGTTGTAACCATAAAGCAAACTGTCTTCAATCGCAGATTCGGGGAATAAATCATCTTGAAGTTTCGGTGTAGAGGCGAGGAACCATCTTGAGACCGATCGAATATCTATCGTAGATTGACTGCCCTCAAAGTCGTCAATATATGCATTCCCTTCTTCGCCGATGGCACGACTGTGACCGGGAATAAGGTAGGCACCTTCCGCACTCACATCAAGAGTTGAGGTCGCAGTAGTCTCATAAAAAGGAAGTTTATCTACCAGTTCTGTTAAAAATCTACTTTCAGTTTGCCATGAGAAATCCGCACCGAAGATGGTGTTGTTCACGGGCTCATCTCCAATATTTACTTTCTGAGTGAGCGGGCGCTCACGCATATTTAAAAACGTAAAGTCATCACTTGCCACATAATCGAACCTGGTACCCAGGAGTGTCTTTGTTTGAATGTTAAAGAGGGAATTGCTTTCCAGGGACACCCTGATGGTTTGGCCTGATTCCAGAAGACCATCATTGATAATTCTCACTCTACCCAAATTGTAGTCTACTGTATAATCTCGGTTTTCAACCAGACGGACACCACCCGCAGTAACAGTCACGGACCCCTCAGGAACATTCAGTGCATTCAGCGCGATTTCGGAACTGCTTTGCGATTGAAAGCGACCCTTAATGTGGTAGCGATTTAAAGAAGGTATTTGCTGCGCTGCAGTCTTCGTGGAATCGTAGAGTGGATCAAAAACGAGCGTCTGAATAAGTGCGCCCGCCAAATTGGGGTCGCTTACCCTGGCCTCAATGACCGCACGCAAATTGTCACCAAATGGTTCTACGGAAGGGAAGAAAATCCTACCGTTTTGGCTGTTAATGGTACCTCCTTCAGTCGCTGCATTGTCAATATAGTCAAACACACCATCCGGGTTGGGCATCGTGTTGATATCCATTCTATCTAAACCCAAAAGCTGTAACAAGAGGGTTCCATCTAGTGGATCACGTGGGATATAATTGAGATCTACCCCTGTAGAAGGATCATTGTACCAAATATCTAAACGGAATTCTTCCTGACTTACACCGAACGCTTTCATAGAATAAACATTCTTCATCATCCCTTCCCAAAGAGGTGATGGATCACCATTGCTTAGCGCAAGCTGTGTAATGCTCGATTTGAGCATTTTCAATACCAGCGCACCCATGGCTTCATCCGTACCTGAACCTGTCGTATAACCATCTTGTGCGAGCGTTCCGACCTGATATGTTTCTCCATTCAGGGTGTATTCATAAGCTACGGCAAGAACTTCAGCATTATTGAGGGATTGTCTTAATGAGATAAATCCAAGTTTCGAATTGAATGAGAATTCGGAAGAAGTCAACTTCCGCGCATTGCCCACCCTCTCATAGTGAACCCCTTGTTCGAACCCCATATTCATCGCTACAATGGCCGCATTTGCGCCCGTATAGCCCATCACTTCATCGTTATTCACCAGGTCATCGAACAGATCGTTGTTTGCATTGTTTGCTGCACGATTAGATGTCGGAAAAGTCTCCGGACCGTTAGATAATTGCTTGACAGCCAAGTTTGAAGACATATAATCCGGATGTTCACCCAGATCCGTGACAGCGATAATGTTTCTGACGTCTTGCGTGTTCGCCTGTGTATTCACAACCCAAACCTCGATTCTATTGATCGCTGCACCCGAATTTGGAACAGGCAAAGATCTCATCGCATTGTCGTACTGATTGCGGAAATACTGTGAAAGGAAATAATGACGATTCGCTTCGTAATCATCTGCGCGGATATCAAAATCTTGCGTTTGTGCGCCACCCTCAACTTCAATCTCCTTGCGTTCACCCTTTTGTTGAGAAAGTACTGTTGAATTGTAGAGCTTGCCCCACTGAGTCTCGAACTTCACACCGAAAAGACTTTGAGATCCGGTAATGAGTGTCCCTTGGAGGGGAAGAGAAATATTTCCCGCTTCAATATTCTTGAGTATATCGTCTTCCTCACCCTGAAAACCGATGTTCATTTGGTTTTCGAAATCGAACAGAGATTCTGTGTTATACTGCGTCCCAAGCTCAATCTTATCTCCGATTTTACCCGTGATATTTAATTGAATTCTTTGGTCAAAATCGAATGTGGTCACGCGTCGTTGACGTTCGGGGATTCTAGGGTTTTCTGTATTCGAACTGTTGATGCCAAACGTAAGTTCAGCAGTTCCTTGGGGAATGATTTCAATTTCATTCGTTCCGAAAAGCATTTCGAACAGCTCCGAATCTATTTCAAGTTTGGGCGCAAATCCACGAGAAGCCTCGTCATCTTCTTCTTGCAATTCATCCCAAAATTCAGATAAATTTCCCTGCATGTCATAATTCAGGAATTCATCCAAAGAAAACAAAGATGCCGGACGAAAGTCAAGTGTGTCACCGATGGTTTGGGCCACTATATACTGATCCGAGAGAGGATCATAGGTGACACCATAATTAAAGTTTGAAGGCCAATCAAGGGAGATTCCACCAGGATATTCAACGGGGTTAAATGTATCCTCTCCTCCATGTGGGAAAGGTAAATTAATCACAGAAGAGTCCGCTTCCTGTGCATAAAATGAGGCGCTAAAAACAGATGCCGCTAAGACAAAAAGAATCGCTGTGCCTTGTATTTTCACCTTATTCACGTGTTCGTCCTGCTATTCAGTTCTAGTTCAAAGCTCCTTTAATGCCTGTTTTATTAGGACCTCCAGCGTATAATCGCTGTCGGAATTTTCCAGTATTCGGCTGAGTGTCTTCTCTACCCTTGACTTGTCAAAACCTAGAGTTGCCAAAGCAAGTAACGCTTCATTCTTCACAGTATTGTGCAGCGAAGATATTCCCAGCA
>JAQCID010000084.1 GCA_027618855.1 Bacteroidota bacterium
TGATCATCAACGGCCAAACCCAATGCTCCTCCAGCCCCCAGGCCTAACACCCCAAAGATGGCAGCCAATACCCCAGCAAAAAACCCAGCAAAAACCCAATCCAATGCTGCAGCACCTAGTCTTGAAGAAAATCCGATACGGTCCATGTTAATTGACAATTAAAGATGTAGAATAAAGCAGTGCATCAGCGTAGATCGACAAAATATACAGTCCGGAAACCAAATCCCCATCAAGGATGACCCTTTGAGCGTTTGGACTCAAATTCTGCGACAAGATTTCCCTTCCTGAAGAATCCGTCACAACAATGAATTTCGCACGCGATGACAAAGCATTGAGATCAATTACAAACTGGTCATTAGACGGGTTTGGAAAAACGTTTGGAGAACCTTGAATCGCTGTTTCAGAAACTGAAACGACAGGACAGTAAACACCATCTGGGGATTGCTGTGGTAATTTATTCAAGGGATTTGTGATGATCGAATAAATCATTAGGTCAGTAGAAGCGAGAAGTTCTGGAGAGCATAACTCCCATTCTTCAGCAATCGCATCGCAAATTTCAGGGGTATTTAATACGCCCATATTTGAAGCCAACGCCCAATACAAGTATTCAATGGCCATACACTCGTAATCACACGTAACATCTGTGTAATGAAACCATGCTTCATCTGGATATGAACCAGGAACTCCAAGAAATTGACCTCCGCGAGCCAGGTCCATTGCTTGAACCAATTGAGATGCTCCTGCTGGCCACAAAGCGAACATGGATGGGTATAATTCAGTATGGCCACACCCATTGATGGTATGTAAAATTTCTTCAAGACAGGCCTCCGAAAACCAATCCAAAGGTGAATCCGGTGCTATTTCGTCAGAATACAATACTGCGTGAACACAAAATGTGTCGTCAAAATTATCCATCATCGCCTCTTCAGCAGGAGAACCCTCTGCCAGAAAAAGTGGCATTGTGGCACTTACATTCGACAATTGTTCACCAAGTTCAACATCATCAATGAATCCATCTTCATTGTTATCTAAAAGTTCAGCGCCTATAGAAGCCGCATGAAGTAGCTGGGCATCGCTCACTCCAGGCTCTGCATAAAACTGAAGGACACCAAGAACCTCGACAAATCGATCAAATTCTTGGAATGCTGGTGATGACATGTTCGGATTTGGGAGAATTTCAAGGCAAGATGTAGTTTGGGAAAAACTGGTGTTCACCAGCAATAGAACGAAAGGAATCGCCAGCAAATATCGCATTGAGAAATTTATGATTTCAAACATGTATCTAATGTACGTTAACTAATCCAAAGGTGAATAAATACTGAACATAATCAGGGCGTAGAATTGAGGAAATAAAGCATTATTTATTTTGTGGGCCACGCGCTCTTTTTTCTAAATATTGTATGAAGAAGAATTCGTCTAGGGAGTTAAAACAACCATGATTCATATCTATTTAAAATACATTGTAAATTTGTTATGCGAGCATAGTATTTTATCGTACTTTTGTCAATACTAATGAAACGACAAGAAACAATAGACTTTAACTTGAGGTGGGGATGGGCCAAACTTGCACGCCTTTATTCTGCGGAAGCTGACAGACGTGGCATCACCTTGTCGGTGGGGTATGCACTGTTAAGCATAGAGAGAGTGGGAACGCCCAGCACAAAGCTTGGACCGAGAATGGGCATGGAGCCCACTTCATTATCTAGGACGTTAAAAGGCATGGAAGAAAAAGGTCTCATAGAACGTCGTCCTGACAAGGTCGATGGTAGATCCGTGAGAGTCTTCTTAACTCCTCTAGGTCTTGACTCGAGACGCCAAGCCAGGGATTTGGTCATCGGCATCAATGAACGATTATCTACCATGTTAGGTGGCGAAACAATACAACAATTAAATGACGGTCTTCAAAAACTCAATACAATTCTTGAAGACCCTGAACATCTTATACCACTTCAATTAAAATGAATACACCTATTAAAACGCACGAGATACGCAAAGTAGCGGTATTGGGGTCTGGAGTTATGGGGTCTGCCATAGCTTGCCATTTGGCCCAAACCGGTTCTGAGGTATTGCTGCTGGACCTTCCATCAAAAGAGGGTCCAAGGAACGCTCCTGCAGAGGGCGCATTAAAGGCATCTCTGAAATCGAAGCCCTCTCCGCTCTACTCGAAGCGATTTACGAATCGCATCGAATGCGGAAATTTTGACGATGATTTAGAGAAAATTTCTAGCTGCGACTGGATTATTGAGGTCATTGTAGAAAGGTTAGATCTCAAACAACAACTTTTTGAGCGGGTAGAAGCGTTTCGCAAGCCTGGAACGCTCATTTCATCCAACACCAGTGGGATCCCTATTTCTCAATTAAGTGAAGGACGCTCCGAAGATTTTCAAAAGCATTTCTGTGGCACACACTTTTTTAATCCCCCGAGATATCTTCAACTCCTTGAAATTATTCCTGGACCCAAAACAGAACAGAGGGTCATTGACTTTTTCATGGGATATGGTGAAAGCATCCTCGGAAAGCAAACTGTACTTTGCAAAGACACTCCTGCATTTATCGCAAACAGAGTCGGTGTGTTTGCAATTCAAGCACTCTTCCATACTGTAGAAGACATGGGGCTATCGGTCGATAAAGTGGATAAGCTTACAGGACCAGCGATGGGAAGGCCTAAGAGTGCAACATTTAGAACGTGTGATGTTGTAGGTCTTGACACGCTTGTACATGTTGCAAATGGAGTCGCTACAAATTGTCCAAATGACGAACGATCTGAATCGTTTGCCATCCCCAAATATGTTCAGTATTTGGTGGACAACAATTGGCTTGGCAGTAAATCTGGTCAAGGTTTTTATAAGAAATCCAAAGACGATAAGGGCAATCGTAAAATACTCGTCCTTGACCTTAAAACGTTAGAATATAGAGAACAGGAAAAAGTAAAATATGCCACTCTGGAAGCTGCAAAACAAGTGGACGATTTAAAGGATCGTACAAAGTTGCTTTTTAACGGAACAGACGAAGCTGGAGATTTCTACAGAAGAATATTCACAGACGTATTCTCTTATGTGAGCTACAGAATCCCTGAGATTAGTGATGAGATTTACCGAATTGATGATGCCTTAAGAGCGGGATTCGGATGGGAATTGGGCGCGTTCGAAAGTTGGGATGCAATCGGTATTCAAGAGGCTGCAGAAATTGCGAAGGAGCGTGGATATCAAGTTGCGGGTTGGGTGAATGACATGCTTGAAGCAGGTCATGATACCTTTTATAGAGTCACAGCTGGCGTGAGAGAATGTTACGACCCGACAAGTAAGACGTATAAAGTCATTCCTGGTCAAGAAGGGAGAATAAATCTTGAGTATGTTGACAATGTGGTTTGGTCCAACAGTGGGACAACCATTAAGGACATCGGCGATGGAATCCTCAACATTGAATTCCATACAAAGATGAATTCGATAGGCGCGGAAGTCTTACAGGGTTTAAACAAAGCCATCGATCTGGCTGAAGAAGGATACCGGGGATTGGTTGTGAGCAACAACGGAGCGAATTTCAGCGCAGGAGCGAATGTGGGGATGATTTTCATGCTTGCAGTTGAACAGGAATGGGAGGAGCTTGATGCCGCTGTGAAATACTTCCAGGACACGATGATGAGAATGCGTTACTCGGGGATCCCCGTTATAGCAGCACCTCACAACATGGCTTTGGGTGGTGGATGTGAACTTTGTCTTCATGCAGACAAAGTAATTGCACACGCTGAAACATATATGGGTCTTGTAGAGTTTGGCATAGGCGTCATACCTGCAGGGGGAGGTACGAAGGAATTTGTATTGCGATTGTCCGATTCATTAAAAGAAGGAGACATTCGAATTAATGCAATGAGAGACAGCTTCCTCACGATAGGACAAGCAAAAGTGGCTACATCTGCATACGAGGCATTTGAACTTGGATACCTGGTTGAAGGTGTGGACGAGGTTTGTGTCAATCGCAGAGACCTAGTATCTCGGTCGAAAGCTGCAGCTATTCAGCTCGCTGATTCAGGCTACACAAAACCCATCGAACGCAAAGACATTACTGTTTTAGGAGCCGAAGGAATGGGCATTGTGTATGCAGGAGCAAATTCAATGGCCGTGGGAAAGTACATCTCTGAACACGACAAACTGATCAGTGAAAAGTTGGGAAGGGTAATGTGTGGAGGAGATTTGACAGCGAGGCAAGAAGTAAGTGAGCAATACCTATTAGGTCTTGAGCGCAGGGCATTTGTAGAACTCTGTACTGAACGCAAAACGCTAGAACGAATGCAGTCGCTTATTCAAAAAGGTAAAATACTACGTAACTAAAATATCATGGACGCATATATAATTGGAGGGTATCGATCTCCTGTAGGAAGATCAGGTAGAGGCGTGTTTCGTTTTATGAGACCAGATGATCTCGGAGAACAAGTGATTCGTAAACTAATGTCCGATTTCCCTCAACTTGACAAGGAGAGAATAGATGACGTTATTGTTGGAAATGCAACGCCAGAAGCTGAGCAAGGACTGAATATCGGTCGGATGGTTTCGCTTATGGGGCTGGACACCGAGAAAGTCCCTGGGATGACTGTGAACAGGTATTGCGCTTCTGGATTAGAATCGATCGCAATCGCTTCTGCAAAAATTCATGCGGGTATGTCAGACTGCATTATTGCAGGTGGAATTGAGACAATGTCCCCGATTCCCTTTGGAGGTTGGAGGTTGGTGCCAAATGCAAAAGTTGCCAAGAACAACCCTGAATGGTATTGGGGCATGGGGCTCACTGCAGAAGCTGTGGCGAATGACTACAACATCAGTCGTGAAGACCAAGACGCTTTTGCCGTGGAAAGTCACATGCGTGCAGCAGCAGCAATTGACGCAGGTCGATTTGCAACTGGCATTGCTCCGATCACAGTAGAAGAAACATATTTAGATAAGGACGAAAGACCCGCTACAAGAAGTACAACAATAGATACGGATGAAGGCGTTCGCAGAGGGACTACACCTGAAGCGCTCGCAAAACTTAGAGCCGTCTTTACTCAGGGAGGATCAGTCACAGCCGGCAACAGTTCTCAAACATCTGACGGAGCTGCATTCGTACTCATTGTGAGTGAGCGCATGCTGAAAGAATTAGATGTAGAACCTATCGCAAGACTTAAGGCATACCATGTGAGCGGACTCGAACCTCGGGTGATGGGGATGGGACCCATTCATGCTGTACCCAAAGCACTGGAGAGAGCTGGATTAAAGCCTGGAGATATTGATTTGTATGAATTAAATGAAGCTTTTGCTTCTCAAAGTGTTGCCGTATCACGTGAGTTGGGACTTGACCCAGCCATGGTAAATGTCAATGGAGGAGCGATTGCATTGGGCCACCCTCTAGGTTGTACCGGTTCGAAACTTACCATTCAACTGTTAGATGAATTAAAGCTAAGGGAGGGGAAACACGGAATTGTAACCATGTGTGTTGGAACAGGGCAAGGAGCCGCTGGCGTATTTGAACTTCTTAAATAAATGATCATGAGCGACTTAAAAGAAAACAAAGCAATTACTGGAGGAGAATTTATCATACGCGACGTGAGTTGCGATGAAATATTTACACCAGAAGATTGGACCGAGGAGCATCTGATGATGAAACAGACGGCGAAGGATTTTATAAATTCCAGAGTTGTGCCCAATCTTGATCCAATTGACAATCAAGAAGAAGGTCTCATGCCTAAACTTCTTGAGGAATCCGGGGAATT
>JAQCID010000085.1 GCA_027618855.1 Bacteroidota bacterium
GGGAGAAGTGAAATCCGTGTTTACAGATCAAGAATCTCGAAAACTTTGGTGGAAATTTATCCGCAATGGGTTTACCTTGAAGGATTGAATAGGACCTTCTGATCTTGAATAAAACCCACTCTATCACACTTCGCTCCCAAACGTTCCTAGAAGACGTTGCAAACATCCTTTGTCAGCATGAAAAACCTGAGAAATGTGCCGTCGTGTTGCCTAGTTTTAGAGCCGTTAATGCATTTAAAAGAGCATTCGCAAAAGTAGTCGGGAAACCATGCCGCATGCCTAAGGTGATGACACTGGGTGCATTTATGGAGGGGGATGAGGCGTTTTCTTTGGCTGAAAACTTAGAAGTACTCGCCAGGCTCTATGCCGTCCAAGTTCATTTGCCAGAAGGAAGAGATGGCTTCACATCGTTTTTAAACTGGGGGCCGGTAGCCTTGTCGGATTTCCACGCCATTGACCATCATTTGAAAGATGCATTGGCTGTCTTTAAAAATCTTAGAGATATAAAAGAAATCGAAGAATGGAGTTTTGCGCCAGACCAGGAACTCACTGAAGACCAAATCATTTTTATGAAGCAGTGGGATCGCCTTCCAAACTTATATACCCAATTGCATGAGGTTCTTACACAAGATGGACTTGTGACCAAGGCCAAACTGAGTCGAAAAGTTGCAGAGGAGGGGAACACAAACAGGTACGAGATGGTGTACGCTGCTGGTTTGGCAGCACTGACAGGAAGTGAGCTCTTGTATATGAAAAAATGGCGCGCAGCGGGGAAATTAAGTTACCTGCCCGACGCGGATCAGTTGTATGTGGAGGATGGACAAATGGAAGCGGGCTATTTCATCAGAGACATTCACCGTGACATTCAAAGTCCTGCGAATTTTATCAAGTCAAGAATTCAAGAAAAACCACCTAAAATAAAGATTGTCGAATGCAGCAGTGTCATGAGTTCATGCCAGTATGTAAGACAGATTGTAACTGAGCTTTCTGATGATGAGAAGGGAAAGACGGTCATCGTATTGCCCGATGCTTCCACCCTACCTATGCTATTACAAGCACTGCCATACTGTAAAGATGGTTACAATGTAACCATGGGGTTAAGCATTCGAGAGACGCCGATACACCCATTCATCAATCTTGTAAATCGCATGACAACACGAAAAGGTCAGGCGTGGAAATATGAAGATTTAATGGCACTTTCGAGTCAACAAATTGCAAACGATTACCGAAAAGATGCAGCGCATACCCTTCATATACTCGCTGAGAAACACGCGGTTTGGGTCAGTGACGAACTCCTAAAAGAGGTTTCAAAAGGGCCCTTTTATTCCTTCGTTTCAGACCTCAGGTCATTAAAAACAGATCAGGCAGATAAATACCTAAAAGAACTTGGTGTTTGGACTGAAAAACTTGGAACACAATTAGAGAACGAAGAAAACCCATGGGTAAAGGCGGGGTGGAATTGTGTCAGACGCGTGGTAAGTGTCATGGGGCGCTTGCAATCCAAGCACAATCCGTGCAAAACCTCGGAGGATGTGAGAATGCTTATGCAGAAATTACTGAGTATCGAGAAAGTCAATTTACTGGGTGAGCCTGCAAAAGGTTTACAGATCATGGGGCTTACCGAAACGCGGGCACTTGATTATGATCGAGTCATCGTTCTTGATTGCAATGAAGGGGCGATGCCTAAACAGGAGATTATTGACAGTTACATCCCGGTCGACCTTCAAAACAATTTGGGTTTTCCAGGAAGACATGAACGAGAGGCAGCATATGCATACAGCTTATATCGACTGTTAAATAGATCGACCGAGATACATCTACTTCATCGAACCGGAGGCAAGGATGGTGTAGAATCAAGTCGTTATATCCTGCAATTAAAAAAACATTTCGAGACGGAGCTCTTTACGTTCAACATGCCACTCCCTGATAAGAGGCCCGAAATTCCAGGACTGGAATTAAATGACTTTATGAAGGAGAGATTTCACAAGTGGATGGGCGATGGAATGTCACCGTCTGCAATAAATAAAATGCTCACCTGTGAGCGTAATTTTACATACCGATATTTATTAAAGTTGTCTGAGCCCACAGATTTAGAGGAAAGCATACAAAGCAACACACTGGGGTCCATCGTACATAAAGTCTTTGAAGAAGGTCTTAAAAAAACAGCCCTGAATGTTACTCTGAAAGAGTCACATCTTAAAGACATACTCACTCAAGTTGACGTGCTACTTGCTGATGCAATTGCCGAAGAATATAAATATGGGCCCTCTGACCGAGGAGAGAATTTTTTACTTATTCGCTCTGCGAGATCTACAATTAAAAAAATACTTAAACGGGAGATTTCAGAGTTAAATAAGGACGGATGTCACATCACCATAACAGGATTAGAAGAGCAAGTAGAGGCAACTTACACCTTGAAGGATGGGAGTGAAATAAAATTCTTCGGCATGGCGGATCGGGTTGAAAAAATAAATGGCGTTACACGCGTAGTGGATTATAAAACTGGACAAACAACTCAATCCGAACTGAACCTGAAAGATTCAAAAACAGGGGATTGGGACGGTGAGGAAGGGAAGTTAAATCGAGGGAAAGCAAGCAAAGCACTTCAACTTCTTGTGTACTGTGCGATGCTGTTAAAGAGAGATGAAAATTTAGATGTCGTAAATGCTGCAATTCGCTCAGGGAGAAATGTTCACTCAGGATTGCTTACACTGACAATCAATGACAGCACAGACATTACAAAAAATGATGTTGATCGATTCTTAGATTGGATCGGAATGAGACTCGCTTCGTTTCGCAAAGATGGAAAGAAAATATCTCACAATGAAGATGCGCATTACTGTGAATACTGTGTGGTACTTGATCCTCCCGTAATTTCGTATTAGTTTGAATCACTCAAAGGAAAATAAAAAAGTATTGATCATTACGTATTACTGGCCACCATCTGGTGGAGCAGGGGTACAACGCTGGTTGAAATTTTCAAAATATTTAAATGGCTTCGGATGGGACCCTGTTATTTTCACACCAGAAAACCCAGATGTTCCCGTTGTTGACTCCAGCTTGTTAAAAGAAATTCCTGAAGGAGTCACTGTATTAAAATTACCCATTTTTGAGCCCTCGAGAGTGGTTGCTGCCATAGGAGGAGGGAAATCAACGGGACGAACAGGAGCAGAAAACAAAGAGGGCGGAAACAAATCTCTGATCAACGAATTGACAAGATGGGTCAGGGGAAATCTTTTCATACCAGATGCAAGGTCAGCTTGGATTAAACCGTCCTCCAGATTTCTCAAAAAATGGCTTGCAAAGAACCATGTGGACGCAATGATATCAACTGGACCTCCACACAGCATGCATCTCATCGCATTGAACGTGAAAAAGTCTTTTCCCGATTTAACATGGCTTACTGATTTCCGAGACCCATGGTCTGACATGGACTATTTGGACGAATTTAAAATGGGTGCAAGAGCTCGGAAAAAACTAGTGGAAATGGAACGAAAAGTGGTGAAAACCTGCGATCACATTCTCATCAACTCACCATCTGTAGCAAATGCACATGTAGAAATCTTAGATGAAAAAATGCATACCCTCATACCAAACGGTTGGGACAACCATGATTTTGAAAACATCAAAGCCGTCTCTGACAACAGGAGGCAATTTCGGATAGGTCATTTCGGAGCTTTATATGGTTCGAGGAACGCTCCTGGGCTTTGGAAAGCTGTCACGAAATGGAATTCTGAGCAAGAGAGAAAGGTGGAAATTGTCCTCGTGGGAAGTATCGGGGAAGAAGTTCGGAAGGATATGGAAAATACAGATTGCATAAAACACTTGCCAGGCGTCAATCACAAGGAAGCAATTCTAGAAATGATGAATTGTGATGCACTTCTTTTGGTCCAAAACAACACCGAACCTGCGAGGAAATGTACTCCAGGAAAAGTGTTTGAGTACATCGCGACTCAAAAGCCGATATTTTCGATTTGCAACAGTCCGAGCGATTTATCTACGCGCTTAACTGAGTGGGGGCTCCCATTTTGCGACCACAATGATGATCAAACAGCATATGAAATGCTACACAATGTCATTGTTGGGGAAGGACAGAGAAAAATAGATCCTTCTCCATATGAGAGAAAGGAATTAACAAAAGAACTCTCAGAGCTCCTAGATAAGCTGACTTAGTCCTTGACGCGGAGCCAATCCTGTGTTCTGAAAACGAACCAAATATATCCGCGGACTTTGAGGACGTCCGTATCTCCATCTGCGAACCACATTTCGCAATCGTATATAGACCCCTTCTTGGGGTCACAAATAGTACCATCTTCCCATTCCTGAGACTCTCCGTCAGAAAGGACCATGTTCCTCACGATCTCCATGCCAAGGGCAGGAATATCTTTTCTATCGTCCTCGCACAGATCACATATCGGGTTCTGATCCTCTTCAGGAAGTCGGAAAAGCTCCACGATTGTCCCATAGAATTGACCATTCCTTTCAGTAATTTCAACGACACTTTTAATGCGACCTGTTTCATCGTCTATCGTTTTCCAAAGACCCTCAATGGAAGTTTGGGAAAAAGAAAAAACGGAAATCAGCAACAGGGTGCCTAACAAAGGAATTTGCTTTAATATCATCATATCGCTAATTACGTTGTTTTCGATTTTGTTTGCAAGTTGCTTCGTGCTTCATTTCTCGCTTTGTGGATACTGACATTGAATTCAAACCCCAACAACAAGACTGAACTGTTCGCATTAATCCATACCAACAACAACAAGAAAGTACCTAAAGAACCATAGAGCCTGTTAAAACTATCCAGATACATGATGAAATATCCAAACCCTACAGAAAGAGATACGATAAGTAACGTGGTCATTGTCGCACCAGGAGTGAAGGTTCGCCATTTGTCTCTTTCGCTGTTGCCAAAATGATAAAGTAAAGAAACTGAGAAATAAACGAGTATGAGCGAAAGAGTCCATCGTGCAGCATTGAGCCAAGGAACCAATTCTCCAGGGAGCCATCCATTAGACGACATCCAAGTCAATCCTTGTCCGCTAAAACCAATGAGCAAGACGGCTACACCAAGCATAAACACAAGAATAACAAGAAGTAACAGAGACATCAAAGAGTAAATGAACGCACTCCCTTTTTTATCTAACAGATAGCTTGCATTAAAACCTGCAAGGATCGCATTCACACTGTTAGAAGCATACACAACCGTGAGGATAAATCCTATGGACAGCACGGAACCGTGACTTTTCTCAAGCAAATCGCTGACCGATTGTTCAAAAAGGCTTACTGTTTCTCCTGGAAAGAAAAGAAGCAAGGCGTCAAGAACAGCATCAGGTTCTAATGGAGTATGGGGCAGCAAACTGAGAAGCAAAATCATTGCAGGGAAAAACGCGAGTAACAGACGAAAGGAAATGGATGCTGCCCGAATGGATACCGATCCATTTATTAATCCCAGCCCAAAAAATCTCAACACATCGTAGAGGGTCATCCCCTCGACACCCCATGGCGTTTTTGAACGTAAAAATTTCTGAGTATTAATGACAAATTGGAGATTCTTAACCCAAGTCATGAAGGGGTTCGTTGATTCTGGACTGGGAGAATTAGACATTTGGCGTACTTTTTAAACTCAAATCCAAACTTTTGACTGAGTGCGTCATGTAGCCCATACTTACAAAATCCACTCCCGTTTCTCCATATTCATTTACATTCTCTGGAGTAATCCCACCTGAGGCTT
>JAQCID010000086.1 GCA_027618855.1 Bacteroidota bacterium
TGTGGAACACAAAAAGTTCGCCCTTATCGAAGCGACAATAGGATTCTCCAATACTGGCCTTTCCGTTTCGAATAGATTTTATTTCTGCTCCATTCAATTGAATACCAGCAGTAAACTCATCCTCTAGGAAATAAGTGTAAGATGCTTTTTTGTTTTTTATTTCGATACCCACGCCTCAAAGGTAAACGTATTTTGCGAGGGAGGAATAAGCAGTAACTTGTCAAGATGAATTTGGATGAGATAAACGAACAATTATTTAACTTACCTAAGGTTGAATTACATTGTCATTTGGAGCTTGCTTTCAGACCGTCAACGATGATGGAATGGGCTATAGAGGACGGTTTTAAGATAAAAACCCAAGAAGATTTCGCAAGGGAATTCTTGATTTTAGAACCGATGGCAGATCTCCCAACGGTGTTAAATAAATTTCTACACACAAGAGATCGACTTTCCTCCTTAGAAAGGATAGAACGACTCGCATTTGAAGCATGTGAAGACATGTATCTGAAAAGCAATGTCCGATTGCTTGAACTTAGATATGCACCAAGCTTCACACTTGATGTCTTTCCTTACCTGGGCGCTGAAAATTTACACCGTGCAATCATGAAGGGCTGTGTAAGGGCAGAAACGATGTACCCTATGGCTGTGGGACTTATTTGCTTGTTGCAGAGAATAAAATCCCACAAAGAGAATATGTACTGGTGTGACTTTGCCATTGAACATAAGGGCGAATTTCTCGCTGTCGATCTTGCGGACAATGAAGTGGATTACCCCCCCAAACAATTTGCCCCCATGTTCGACAAGGCCAAGGCCGCAGGACTAGGCATTACAATACATGCAGGCGAACCAGCTTTGCCTGGATCCCCAAACAACATCCTGGCTTCTATCGATTATTTACATGCCGATAGAATAGGTCATGGGGTTCAAGCCATTCACGATGAAAAGGTGATCCGAAGACTTGTGGATGAAAAAATACCTCTGGAACTTTGTCCTACCAGCAATTGGTTAACCCAAGCTGTCCCTGACTTGGCATCACATCCACTTAAACAATTAATGGACTTAGGTATTAAAACAACTGTAAATAGTGATGATCCAGGAGTTATGGGCATCACGCTCATGGATGAATACCAAATTGCTCACAAAACACTTGGAATGAGTATGGATGAATTGAAGCGCTGCAATTCCTGGGCCGCTGAAGTGTCGTTTATCCCTCAGGAAAAGAAGGACAAGGTTTGGACGAAATAACACTCTTTAAATGAACAAGACGATACTCTTCTGTGTTTCTCTCATCTGTTTATTTGAATCTAATCTCAGTTCCCAAACGCAGACTGTTGGAACATTCCTAAACAACACTGAGGCCTTTGATGGCTACAACTTGCTGGCCCCAACTGGCTCAGACTATACATACTTGGTTGACAATTGTGGGCAGGTGATTAATCAGTGGGAAAGTGAATACCGCATCGCCCTCTCTGCATACATTCTTGAAGACGGCAGTTTGTTAAGAACCGCGCAACTAAGCTCATACGCAACCCCTCCTTTTTCAGGAGGCGGCACAGGAGGAAGGGTTGAAAGATACAGTTGGGAAGGGGATTTGATTTGGTCTATGAACTGGGCAGACACATTACAACATCAGCACCACGATATTGAATGGATGCCAAATGGAAACCTCTTGCTCTTAGGGTGGGAAAAACATTCCTACGCAGAAGCATTGGAAATGGGGAAAACGCCCAATGAAACCGAAAACGATGTTTGGTGTACTCAAATCACAGAAATTCAACCTACTGGGAATTTTGGAGGGGAGGTTGTTTGGCAGTGGTGTGCATGGAGTCATCTGGTTCAAGACACCGATGAATCTCTTCCAAATTATGCAGAAATTTCGGATGAACCCAGACGTTTCAACATCAATTACACAGCAAACAATGGTGCAAATGGTTTAAACCCAGATTGGATGCATTCAAATTCTATTGCATACAATGAATCATTAGATCAAATAATGATAAGCGCAGCGAAATTGAACGAAATCTTCATTGTCGATCATTCTACAACGACTGTAGAAGCGATGGGGCCAGAAGGTGATCTTTTATGGAGATACGGCAACCCCATGGTCTACCAAAGGGGCACGATTGAAGATCGTACGCTGTTTTTTCAGCACAATGCACATTGGATAGATGAAGACCATCCTGGAGGGGGCAATGTGTTGGTTTATAACAACGGACGCAACAGGCCAGGGATAGAAGCTTCATCTGTAGAAGAAATCACACTCCCTGAAATGGCAAATGGAACATATCCCATTGAAGATGCACAACCATTTAATCCTGAAACCTATTCCTGGAGATATCCTGAGACATTGGATGCAGAATTTTACTCCTCAAATGTTTCTGGTGCTGAGAGACAACCCAATGGGAATACGGTCATTGCAAATGGCCAAAACGGTGTCGCATTTGAGATCAATCCTGAAGAAGAAATCGTTTTCAGATATGTTAACCCCATCACGGCGTTCGGAGCAACCACTCAAGGAAATGACCCTGGAAACAATGGCATATTCAGATTCCCTAGATATGCATCCAATTACCCAGGATTTCAAGGAAAAGACATGACTCCTGGGGAGGTTCTTGAAGCCAACAGTTGGATTACGGGGTGTGAGAGTGAAATCCTTGACTTAGAAAGTTCTTATAGCGAAGCATCCCCAAACCCCTTTACAGATTTTACGACAATACATTACACAGAAAAAGGGATTTGGCGTGTATACTCTACAAGTGGCGTATTGCTAGAAATGGGGGAAGCGAAACCTGGGGAGACTGTCAAAATAGGACACAAACTTAATTCAGGTTGTTACATTGTAGAATTCTCACCTAAGTTTGCACAAGATTCCTTCTCAAAAAGAATCGTAAAATTATAGAAAACGATATCTCATGAAACTTCAATACACAACTGGACTCATCCTTCTGATGTTTTTCAACTTCAGTATCGCTCAAGAAAATACAATAGGTACAATCGTATACGATGAGGAAGCCACAGAGGGAGGCTACAACCTGATTTTCCCTCACAACCAGCCAGACGCCTTTCTGTTAGACATGTGTGGGAATGTCGTTCATACTTGGGAAAACAACGACACGCTTCGTCCTGGAAATGTTATCTATTTGCTTGAGAACAGTGACGTAATCACCACTCATAGACCTGATGATTTCAGTGGAGATGCGATTTGGGCTGGTGGAGGTGGCGCAACTGTAGAACGTCGAACCTGGGACAATGAGCTTGTCTGGTCATTCACTCGAAATGACAGTGCATACAGACTACATCATGATGTTGAACCTTTGTCAAATGGCAATGTTCTCGTCATTGCATGGGAAAAGCATGATTCATTAGATTGCGTAGAAGCTGGACGTGACACAACAAACCTGACGGGGGGCGGAATATGGTCAGAAGTTGTGTGGGAAATTTCTCCCAATGACAACATGGGCGCAGATATTATCTGGGAATGGGCTGCTTGGGATCATCTTGTCCAAGATTTTGACGATTCAAAATCAAACTATGGTGTCATTGCAGACAACATTGATAAAATTGACATCAACTTTGGAATGGTCCTGCCAGCTGCTCCTGATTGGCTTCATATTAATGCCATTGATTACGATGACTACTCCAAGCACATCATGTTGAGTGTACCGACTTTTGGCGAGATGTGGCTGATCGACAAAGGAAATACGACACCTGGAGAATTAAAGTGGCGTTGGGGGAATCCTGCTGCATATGATCACGGAGACGCTACCGACCAAAAACTCTTCTTCCAACATCACACGCATTGGTTAGATCTAGCGCTTGACACAAGCAGTCCCGATTATGGGAAAATAGGTGTCTTTAACAACAGGGTTCCTTTAGATTCTATCGAGATCAGTACCGTCAACACGCTAAATCCAATCTTCGATGAGTACGAAAATGAGTACTTTATGGACAGCGAATCTGGGACTTATCTCCCACTTGATTTTGATTGGACGTTTATGTCCCCTGAGCCTTCTGACTTGTATTCAAATATCGTCTCCTCTTTCCAACGTCTTAACAATGGCAACAGTCTGATTTGTTCTGGAAAGTCTGGGGACACAAGAGAATATACGCAAGATGGAGAGCTCGTTTGGCATTATAAAACACCCTTGTTAAATACAGCAGGTGTGGGTTCTCCTGTGAGTCAAGGCACAGTCCTTATGCCAACTCAGAATTTGACGTTTAGAGCCTCCCGATATCCTGCAGATTACCCAGGGTTAGCAGGTATAGAACTTGTTTCTGGAGCGCCTATTGAGCTTAACCCTACTCCCCTGCCATCTTGCTTGGTATGTGATCTTGAGCTTTCTTTAGACAGCATTTCATTTGACTCTCCTTGGGCGATGGTCCACGTTTCAGCTGAAGGTTCATTCGACATCAATACGATCGAATGGATGTCCCTTGCGGACAGCACTATCTTATCCTTTAATCAGGCACTTGTTTTCGAAACAATGGATTCAGGAGATTATATGATAACCGTAACGGATGTTATGGGATGTGTCGATTCACTTGTTGTTTCAGTAATTATCGATGAGGTGAACAACCCGAATCAACTTGCTTTTGGCGTTTATCCCAACCCGTCAAATGGGGCGTTAAATGTGACGCTTTCAAATCACAGTCACAATGCGGTCATAGACATCTATGACATGCAGGGAAGATTGGTTTTCAATCGTGGGGGATTCACCAACTCAGGAAATATCTCGCTCGATTTACAAGATCTAGAGAATGGAACGTATGTGCTGGTGATCCGCACAAATGAAGGTTCTGGAAATTCAAGAATAGTCATTCAGAATTAAACCTAAAGCGTTTATATCTTAAATAATAAGCCCGACGAACTTCAACTCGTCGGGCTTTTTCATGCTTAACTTCGCGATATGTCTGAATCAATCCAAATAACGAATAAAGGTTCTGTTAGATATATTACCCTGAACAGACCTCAAGCATTCAATAGCTTTGACAGAATCATGGGACGTGCTTTCCAAGAAGAGCTTGACAAAGCCGCTTCAGATGATTCAGTGAGATGTATTGTGATTACTGGTGAGGGACGTGCGTTTTGTGCGGGGCAAGATTTAAAAGAAGTAACAGCTCCAGATGCGCCCAACTTTAAGGTCATCGTGGAAGAAACGTACAATGCAAGTATTCGACGGATTTGCGCAATGAGAAAGCCGATTTTAGCAGCGGTAAATGGTGTAGCTGCAGGAGCTGGAGCAAATATTGCGCTTGCGTGCGACCTCACGATTGCAAGCGAAAAAGCATCTTTTATTCAGGCGTTTTCGAAAATCGGACTTATCCCAGACAGCGGTGGCACCTGGTGGCTCCCACGTTTGGTCGGCATGCAAAGAGCCAAGGCCCTCACATTCTTTGGAGACAAGCTCAGTGCAAAGGACGCCATGAACATGGGCTTAATCTATAAATCGGTCAGTGAGGAGGAGTTCCACGCAGAAATTGAAGCGACCGCGAAAAGGCTCTCTGAAATGCCCACTTATGCTCTGGGACTTACAAAAGCGGCATTTCACAAAGGAATGAATTCAGATTTAGATGAACAATTGGATTTGGAACTAGATTACCAATT
>JAQCID010000087.1 GCA_027618855.1 Bacteroidota bacterium
GTTTATCTGAGGATTCGAAATCGCTCACCATCAAGCCTGATAAGAACACCGATTAAGAAAGTGAATCCAATCAACGACGAGCCTCCATAACTGAAAAAAGGCAATGGAATTCCGATAACTGGTGCGAGACCTAGAACCATTCCAACGTTCACAAATAAGTGCATAAAGAAAATGCTGGCGACTCCATAAGCGTATATCCGCGTGAAATTTGACCGTTGCCGTTCTGCAATGACGATCACTCTTAATATTAAGAGTGTGAATAGCAGGATTACAAACGCACTTCCCGCAAACCCCCACTCTTCCCCCACAGTACAAAAGATAAAGTCAGTTTCTTGTTCTGGAACGAAGCTATAAGCAGTCATGGGTCCATGCATCCATCCCTTGCCCGAAAAACCACCGCTTCCTATTGCTGCTTTTGCATGACGGATGTTATAATCGGCATCTGGATTGTTTACGTCTATGCCAAACAGGACGTGGATTCGATCTCTTTGGTGTGATTTAAGGACGGTCTCCATGCCCAGATGTAGCCCAATTGAAACCATGAGTCCAGCAACAATACTCGCAATGCCCCACCTGGTTATCTTTTTTCTTTTTCTCGGAACCGTCAGTTCCTTTGCAAGAAAAACAACCCCAATTCCGATTGCAATCCACGCAATCCAAAACACACCTATCCCTGATTCTGTTCCAAAGAAAGGATAGTGAACGGTTGTTGCACCTATTAGAACAGTAGCGATGGCAACGAGCAAGGCACCAAATCCAATAATAAGGACGTTTCCGCTTAACCCCTCTCTATAAAGTACAAATACAAATCCCGTAAATACGAGTACGGTTCCCGCATCGGGTTGGAGTAGAATCAATCCTGCTGGAATCGCCACAATAAGAAATGACAGAAATCGGACTTTAAGACTTCGCCACTTGGTCGCATCACGAGACAGGTACCAGGCTAGAAGAAGCGCGGTTGTGGGTTTGGCAAATTCGCTGGGTTGTAAACTCATTCCACCAAACCCAAACCAGGATCGAGCCCCCCCTATCTTTTTACCGACGATTAAGACAGCCACAAGAAGGACGAGCGTTAATAGGTACTGCATCACAGATGTCCGGATGAAAAACTCACTTTCAATATTGAGAATTAAAAATCCTAAAAACGAACAGATCAAGATCCACATTAATTGCTTCCCCCCTTTTCCTCCCCAATCAAACCATTCTGAGATTTCGAGATTTGAGGTTGCACTTACAACGTTGAGTAATCCGAAAAACATCAAAACACCCACAAGGATTACCAAGGACCAATCTATGTTTTTATATATGGATGATTCTCTAAGTGTCATGGCTGAAACGTTAAGATTCTTTCCTCACGCAGTGTATTTGAAACCGTATCTGTAAGATATTTTTCGACAAGCAGGCTCGCAATTGGTGCAGCCCATTCGCCTCCAGACCCGGAATATTCCACATAAACACTTAATGCAATCTTCGGATTGTCCCTCGGCGCAAAAGCAATAAAGACGCTGTGATCTTCCTTGTCTTTGTTCTGAACAGTGCCTGTTTTTCCACAGATCGTAATTCCGTCAATCTGAGCAAGGTTGCCCGTTCCATTTGGGTCCTCGATGACTTTTTGCATCGCGTTCACCACGATTTCGAAATACTTAGGCAAGATATCAAGATTGTGAATGGAGTCTATTCCGGCTGGTTTTCCCAGACCCCCGATGTCCCGAACAGGATGTGGTTCTCTGTAGTAGCCCCTGTTTGCGATAATAGCCGCGAGATTTGCCATTTGAAGTGGGGTGGTGAGCAATTCCCCTTCTCCGATTGAAATAGAGTAAATGGTCTTATATCCCCAGTGATTTTTACCATATATATTGTCATAGTCCATGGAATTTGGGATGCTTCCAGACCTCACCCAAGGAATGTGGCCTCCGAGGTTCGTGCCAAACCCAAATGCTTTTACTTTTTCATTCCAGTATGTCAGACCCAGGGAAGCATCTTTCAGTGGATGTGGGTCGCGTCCACTCAGAACCACTCTCCTCATCACTTCGTAGAAATATGGATTACAAGAGTGGGTTATTGCATCGGTGAGATTGTCGGCTGTGTGTGGCCCATGGCATCCGATGATCGATCTGTTGCATGCGATTGTCGTATTTGATGTGATCACTCCCTCGTCCAAAGCAATGATCCCCTGTACCATTTTAAAGATTGATCCAGGCCTGTATGTTCCTCTTAATGCTCTGTTATAAAGTGGTTTCCATGGATGGGTATTTAAGCTGTCATACACGATGCCTCTTCTTGTCCCAGTCAAACTATTTCCGTCGTAGAATGGTGACGAAACGATCGCAAGAATTTCACCAGTTTCTGGTTCGATCGCAACGACACTGCCTCTTTTTCCACGCAGTAATTTTTCTGCATACCTCTGTAGCTCGACATCAATCGTAAGTGTGACATCCTTACCCGGAATGGGCATTGTATCTAGTTCGAGAAGGGTTTCCTGTACGTTATTTCTCACATCTACAATGTGATATCGAGCGCCAGGAATACCTCTCAACGATTGTTCAAACGACAATTCAAGGCCAGACTTTCCTTTATAATCTCCAAGTTGATAATACACATCTCCACGAATGTCGTCTCTGTCAACTTCTCTATATTCTCCCAATAGATGTCCCGCGACCCCTGCTACACTAGACCTTACTGAGCGCGTTCTTGATTTTATCCCGGAGAAGTCCATTAACTGTTTAGAAATCATTGCGAATTCTCGTGCATTTAATTGCTTCAAGATGATAGAAGGTACATATCTAGAATATGCAGACGCTTTGTCAAGACGTTTTTTTAGTTCTTCATACTCGAGTCCCAGGACCCCTCCGAGAGCTGCTGTATCTAAATCCTTTGCTTTTCGAGGAGTAAACAGAAGATCGTAACTCGCGATATTTGAGACAATCAACGCACCATTCCTGTCGAGAAACTTTCCTCTCATGGGCTCCAGTGCCTCCCGTTCTTCGGTAAGTCGGCCCGCATAATTTGACCAATCTGAACTTATGAGTTGAATGTGTCCCAATCTTGCGATAAAAACAAGTGAGATCATGACAACAATCCCTCCGAAAACAAGACTCCGATTTTTCAGCCCAGTATTATTCATGACCAAGGATATGCACTGACTTTAGGACCTTTGGTTTTCGGTTTTCGGCCAAACAATCCCTGAGCAATAGAAAAGAGAATTACATTGAGTACACTAGAACACAAAGCTTTTGCAAACGCATTTGGAATCAAATTCCATTTAAACCCTTCTGCTGCAAACAGCACGAACATGTACGAAAAGGTGATCAGTGAGCTCAGCGCAATGAACTGGCCCCATCCATCGTGGCTTACACTGATAGAGTGCCCCTTTATAAAGCCATCGCGCGGGGCAATGAATTCATTCCATTTAGGGATCATCAAACCCACGAAAGCCCCAGCAGCCATATGAAGCCCACCAGTCAGAATCACAACATCTAAAAATGCACCTGTAACAGCACCGATGATTAAATAACTTGCTTTGGGCAAATCCAAGGGCAACAGTATAAGTCCGTAGAGATGAAAACATATTACAAGCCATCCATTTGAAAATATTCCAAAGCGAAAGATCATCACTTGTAAAAACCAAGTGAGCGCGAGTACACCTATTGCTCGAATAATTGAGTTCATTCTGGGGCCATGGTTATCAGTGAATCGACAATGCCGGCACTGGAGTTCAAGAGGAATTCTACATAGTGTATGTGTTTGTAGTCGGCCCCTAGTTTTACCGTGACAGATTGAAATTTATCTGCCTGGGTTACGAGTACCTCTTCCACTTTGCCTACCTCTAATCCAGAAGGAAATGTGCCCTGGAATCCAGTGGTCACTACAGGGTCCCCCGGTAGGATTAGTTCTGTGAGCGGAATATCTTTCAATGTTGCATATTCAGTTCCTTGTCCAGACCACACCATTCTCCCAATCGCCCCCTCATTTCCGAGTCGTACACTCCATTCAGTATGTAAATGAATGATGGGCAGCACAAGAGATTCGTGTTCGGTAACTTCAGTCACTAACCCAGCGATCTTACCGTTATCTAGCATGCCCATCCCAGGTATAACGCCAGACGAACGGCCTCGATTTGCAACTAAAATATTGTTCTTAAAGTCGGACGAGTACCTAATTATTTCAGCGGGAATACTCTCCCAGATTTCTTGATTAAACGTCACATCGTAGGTGTCAGTGAAGTTCGTCTTCTGCGCATTTATATTTGCTGTCCGGAGTCTGGCGTTCTCCATTAACAAGCTGACATTTGTAGTCTTCAACTCTTTGAGATACATCATTCGGCCAAGAGTCCCAGTCCAGCTGGATGACATTTTCATCCCAATTGATGCAATACTTCCCCTGGGATGAGCATGTGTAGAAGCGATCCAATTAAGCGCGATAATTTCAAGCAATACAAATAACACCATTCGGTGATTGCGTCGAAGCAGTTGAATTAATGTGTGCACTGAATAGGCATATTATTCACATATCCTAATCATGCATTAGGAAAGGGAAACGATCAAGGTTCTTAAGAGCAATCGCGGTTCCTTTTGCTACAGCGTGAAGAGGGTCTTCAGCAATATGGACTGGCAACTTTGTACGTAAAGAAATCCGAATATCCAGCCCACGTAAAAGCGCTCCTCCTCCGGCCAAGTAGATGCCGGTTTTAAATATATCCGCAGAGAGTTCGGGAGGGGTTTGATTTAAAGCAGTGTGAATCGCATCCTCAATTTTACCGATACTCTTGTCAAGACAACCAGCTATTTCCGAATACGTGACAATGACTTCTTTGGGATGTCCAGTCATCAAGTCACGCCCCAGAACAGGATAGTCGTCAGGCGGGTTTTCAAGTTTACTGATCGCAGACCCCACATTTATTTTTACTTGCTCAGCTGTTCTTTCTCCAATCAGAATGTTATGCTGACGCCTCATGTAATCTTCGATGTCACGCGTAAACTCGTCCCCAGCAATTCTGATGTTTGTGTCGGTCACAATCCCACCAAGTGCAATGACAGCGATCTCTGATGTGCCTCCTCCGATATCGACGATCATATTGCCCATAGGTTCCTGTACATCGATGCCGATTCCAATTGCTGCGGCCATAGGTTCATGAATGAGATAGACATCCTTGCCTCCCGCATGCTCTGCCGAATCCTTTACAGCGCGTTTCTCTACATCTGTGATCCCAGAAGGGATGCATATGACCATTCGGTGAGAGGGTGTAAACCAAGATTTTTTATTCTCATGGATCATTTTAATCATCCCTTTTATCATCTGCTCAGCAGACTCAAAATCGGCAATGACTCCATCCCTTAATGGTCGTATCGTTTCGATGTTTTTATGCGTCTTTCCGTGCATTTGTTGTGCAAGGCGACCTATTGCGACTACGCGTCCAGTTTTAATATCCTTCGCCACAATGGAAGGTTGGTCCACGACGACCTTGTCCTGGTAGTAAATAATTGTATTTGCAGTTCCCAAATCAATGGCGATATCCTGCATGAAAAAGTTAAACAAGCCCATCATCAAATTTACACTTTCACGAATACAAAACCGATTTGAAAACGCTCTAAATGTGA
>JAQCID010000088.1 GCA_027618855.1 Bacteroidota bacterium
CCCTTCCTCCTCAGACATTTCCTGTATGCGATTTCTGGCCATCTCGGTATTTACCCAGCCAGGATTAATGGCATTAATTAATATCCCATCTCGAGCGTACTGTGTGGCCAGACTTCTCACCAATCCCAACAGACCTGTTTTCGAAGCCACATAGGCAGGTTGTGTTGGAACGCCAAACCGTGACAGTATACTTGAGGTCACAACAATATGACGCGTTTCATATCCTTGACGTTTGGCTTCGTTGAGCCAAGGTATACTTGTGATGCAAGTGTAGTATGTCCCAGTCAAGTTTACGTCAATTATTTCATTCCATCTGTCTGGAGGGTTGTTAGACGTATGATATACGTTTGATCCACCTATTCCGGCATTTGCAAAAACAGAAACTAAGGGATGTTCTTTAAGATTTGCCTCACTGCTAGAAAGAAAGGATTCGAATTCATTGACATTTGAGATGTCTACTCCAGCAACAAGATGTGCTTCTTTGTTGTCTAATTTGTCAAGTACGCTGTTTAGTTTGGTGATATTTCTACCTACAAGTAACAGTCGCGTATTTTTCTGCTTTGCTAGTTGTTGAGCTGTAGCAGCACCTATACCCGATCCTGCTCCTGTTATTAGAATTGTTTTCATACTACAAATTTGAGCGTTAATTTAGCACTATGAATGGCGTAGATTGTTTTATACGAACGAAGTTGTTAGCGTAATGCGTTGGACGAACTATTTTATTCATCCTGGAGACAACAGGTATTACGTTTTTTCTTTTAAAGAGAAAAATCACAAAGAGATGTTCGAGAAAGCCCTGATCGCAGAAAAGATACCTTTTGAGAATTTTGAAGATGAAGAATTGGAATACGGTGCAAAGTATTTGTTTGGGATACCTCGCACTCACATCAATGAAGCGATGAGAGAAAACAATCTTCTTCACGCCTCTATACGAGGCCCCTTCATTAAATCAAAAACACTTCGGTGGAGCCTGCTTTTAATCACCGGCTTTATGATTGCTTTGTCTCTCCTTGGAGCTTTGTTTAATCAGGCCTATGGTCAATCCTGGGAATTGGCAGTCCAAACCCGTGTCAGCACCCCTTTTAAGTTAGTAGGGATGGAACCACAAACATTTTCTGCGGATGGCTTAACGACAACTTGGTCTCCAAAAGTAGGTCAGAGTTTCGGTGTTCGGATGCAATATCGGTTTAAAGAAAACTGGACTTTTGGTACAGGTTTGCTTTGGCTTAGAAACAATTACAAAATTGAGTATCACTACCAAAACGATACATTGGGACTTAACAGTTTTGACACCATTCCATTGTTACGCGCTACAGCATATCGAATTCCATTTCTTGCCGAGACACGTGTTCCTTTAGGTATGGGATATTACGTCTCCGCTGCAGCAGGAATAGGCTTGGAATTAAGGCCCTCAGATGTTTTTGTAAAGGATAACACCGATCAAGGTATAAATAGCAGGTCTTACGAAGCTTATTTAGGAAGGGTAAGGTGGCTATCCGTTTCAATGATGACAGAATTGGGATTGCAAAAAGAACCCAAAGGGGAAACTCCTGGATGGTATATAGGTGTGTATTGGTCTCGTGCTTTAGGCAATACTATTTGGGCAGAGCAAGTGATTGAATCCAATGCATATAGAATCGTCGACAACGCTTTTCTTAACTCAACTCTTGCCGGTGTCGAATGTCGAATTCTACTTCAATAGTTTTATTGAAGTAGCTGACTCCGAACGAAACCTGAGATCACTTTCCCATCAGCCTTTCCTGCCATAGCAGCTGATGCCGCTCCCATAACGCGTCCCATATCTCCCATACCACTCGCTCCTAGATTTGAGATGATTTCCTTCACCTTGGATTCAATATCTTCTTCTGACATCGCTTTTGGAAGGAATTCATCTAGGACTTTTGCTTGAGCCAATTCTTCGTCTGCCAAATCTTCTCTTTCTTGTCCTCGATAAATCTCAGCTGTATCCAAACGTTGTCTTTGAAGCTTGCTGATGATTTTAATTGCAATAGAATCATCTAGATCTTCTGTTGCACCGGTCTTTGTTTGCTCCAGAATATATTTGCTTTTCACATCTCTAAGCGTTTCCAATCGAACTTTATCTCGGGCGCGCATCGCATCTTTTATACCCGATGTAATTTGTGAGTGTATGCTCGCCATCAATCTACGTTGTCATGTAGAAATGGATTGTCGTCTCGTAGCTCTATTCTACGTTCTCCATTTTCATCTACTTCTTCGTTAATAGAAAACCTACTTGTGCTTGATTCTGATGAATGAGACACATCATCGAGCGATACATTTCTACGTTTAAAAGCGGGTTCGTTTTCTAAATCAGAGATGCGACCCGGTAATCTAAGCTTCATCTTTACATCGTTAAGCGCAGTTTTTGTTTGCTTTTGACGTTCTGCAAAGGCCTTTTTATTTAGTTCTTCCCTTTCAACGTTATTGATTACATCCTTGCTTTCTGTTGTTGATGGTGAACTAAATGTTTCATTTGCAGTTTTTTCCAAGGGTGCATCGTCTAGATTATGAATAATAAATTCATCATTTTCTACCGTGTCTTCCGAAATAGCTTGGGTTGCTTCAGGCTCAGCTGTATCTGGAGATGTGCCAAACAAATCTGAATATTGTTCTTCTAAATTTAATTCTGTATCCTGTTGTTCTTCTACAATATATGGTTCTTCGATCGCATCTAATACAGAATTGATACTTGACACGGCTTCCATTTTTTCAATATCGACTGGAGTAATACAATCTACAGGTTCGGTAACCTCGTTCGATTCGTCTCCTAAGTTATAGATGATGTTCTTCCTTTCAATTTGTTCCGAACCCGTTTTTACTTCATGAGCTTCAAATCCTGTTGCGATGACTGTGATGCATATATCTTCTTCCAATTGGTCATCCATCGCATAGCCCCAAATAACTTCTGCGTTTTGGCCTGCAGCCTCCTGAATGTAATCTGTGATTTCCATAATCTCATCCATCAGAATATCCTCATTTCCCACAGTGATATTAAGCAACACATGCTTGGCGCCTGTGATGTCATTGTCATTCAACAGCGGGCTTTCTAGTGCGGCAATTACAGCATACTTTGATCGACCTTCTCCAGAAGCCATTCCCGACCCCATAATCGCATTCCCGCTCTGACGCATGACCGTATTTACATCGTTCATATCGACATTGATTTCTCCGGTACGCGTAATGACTTCAGCGATACCCTTCGCTGCGATACACAAGACTTGATCCGCATTCTTGAATGCTTTACGCAAGGTCTGGTTACCGTATAGCTCTCTCAGTTTGTCATTTCTGATGACAAGTAAGGTGTCCACAGAATCTCTCATGTTATTGAGTCCACTGTCTGCTTGGTTGGATCTCTTTTTCCCTTCAAATTTGAAAGGAATTGTAACAATACCTACCGTTAGAATTCCTAAATCACGACATGCTTGTGCGATTACTGGTCCTGCTCCTGTTCCTGTTCCACCTCCCATTCCGGCCGTGACAAAGACCATCTTTGTATCGGCACCCAGTAAATTCGTCAGGTCCTCTAGGTTTTCGATCGCTGCATTCTTTCCCACTTCTGGAATCGAGCCCGCACCTTGTCCAGAAGTAAGCGTAGTTCCAAGTTGAACTTTCAACGGAACATTACTTACATCAAGGGCTTGTGCATCTGTGTTACAGATGATAAAGTCCACACCTTTAATTCCTTGTTCAAACATTGTGTTCACGGCGTTTGATCCGCCTCCTCCAACACCAATTACTTTGATGGGATTGTTAGATGATTTAGGTAGTGCAAATTGCATATTGTAGATATTTATGGGTGGGGACTATTGTTCTTCTTCTTTCTCAAACCAATCTTTTATATTCTTCACGAAATCCTCCATGAAGCCTTGACGACGTTTAACGTCAGGTTTGATATTTGTTTTTATCGCAGCAGCGCTTTCACTTTCTTCATAACCACGGATCACAAGACCGACACCCGTTGAGAATGATGGGATATTCGTGTCTCTCGGTGGCTCGTGTAGATGTTCATTTGGATATCCGACCCTACAGTCAAGTCCTGTATGGTATTGAAATAGTTGTGTGATGTGTCTCAATTGACTTCCACCACCCGTAACAACAATACCTCCGATCAATTGATCGCCTAATCCTGATGCCTTTATTTCGTAGTGTACATGTTCGATGATTTCGACCATCCTCGCTTCAATAATACTTGCGAGATTTTTCAAAGAAATTTCTTTCGGTTTACGTCCTTGAAGCCCCGGGATACAGACGAGTTCATTGTCTTTCATTTCTTGAGCAAGTGCGGAACCAAATTTACATTTAAGTTTTTCAGCCTGTTTGCTCATAATGTTACACCCTTGGCTGATGTCGCTGCTTATTACTTTTCCTCCAAATGGGATCACAGCTGTATGTCTAATGATTCCATCTTGGAAAATAGCGATATCAGTTGTGCCACCTCCGATGTCAACCAAAGCAATGCCTGCTTCTTTTTCTTCTTCAGTAAGTACGGATGAAGATGAGGCCAATGGTTCAAGAACAAGCTGGTCAATTTCTAGTCCTGCTTTTGTAATGCACTTGTAAATATTTCGAGCTGCGGCGATATCTCCAGTAATGATGTGGAAGTTTGCCTCCAAACGAATGCCAGCCATTCCCACGGGGTCTTTGATTCCAGGCTCACTGTCCACTGTAAATTCTTGTGGAAGTACGTGTAGTATTTGTGCTCCTGGAGGCATGACCAATCTTCGCATATCTTCCACGAGTGCATTGATATCTTCTTGGCGAATCTCATCATCTAGGTTTTCTCTAGTGATCATCCCTCTGTGCTGTAGGCTTTTGATGTGCTGACCTGCAATCCCTACGTTGACGACTTTTATTTCTACGCCAGAATCTTCCTCCGCAGCTTGGACAGCTAGCTTGATAGATTGTACAGTCCTTTCAATATTTGAAACGACCCCACGAGAAACGCCTACAGAGTCACTTTTCCCATAACCCAGGATCTCGATTTTCCCATGCGCAGTTCTTTGGCCTACAAAACAAGCGATTTTCGTTGTTCCTATATCTAGACCGACAATTATTTCAGGGTCAGGTGATTGTAAATCTTTTTCCATGGGCTTCGTATTGCGGTAATTAGTAGACATATCGTTTCGCGATCACTTGATCCTTGTAGCTCAAATCAATCCGTGAGTAGTTTTTTAAGTTCCCTGACTTTATTTGGGCTCTGTAAAAAGTAATTAAATTTCTACGTTGAACTCCAGGGTCTTGTTCCAAACCAAGCAATCCCCTAGATCCTATTCTGGGGACCAGTTCTAATTCACCCTTTTTGTTAACGATGATTTGGTCTATTAAAGCAGACCAAAACGCATCTCCATCTGTCGCATCAATGAATGCAGTTCCTTTTAGAGCGTCCTCGTAGCTGTTTGCATGTATAATGGGAACGCGGGCAGTGTATTGCTCATCGAGATACATGTACTTGTCCTGCTCATCGATATAATAGTCACTTTCTAATTCTGAATGAACCCTCGCTTTCGGGTTTTTTTGTGTGAGATTAAAATGTAATTCACCATCTAGGGTGGGGTAAAT
>JAQCID010000089.1 GCA_027618855.1 Bacteroidota bacterium
GTCTGGCTCAACCCAGCAATTGCAATCGCTTTGAAGAACTTTTGCTTGTCGACTTATTTTGCGTTTCTCTCGATCATCGGAAAACGATGCCTTAAAGTTGACCAAAGTCTCAAGATATGCGTTTTCATCAAAGCCCTCCCAAGCTCTTACCACAGTCCATTCTTCTCTGTTCATTTTGAGTACCGCGTGGTCGAAACCACCGTAGGAATCAAAGATTTTTCGAGCAGTAATACTCTCTGAAAATTCTACTTCGCTCTGAGCTATGACGTTAGTCATACAGCTTATGAAAAGAGCGAATAAAATAAAGGTGTTCTGTTGAAATCGAATCATTGTAAAAAGGACGTTTTGCAAGGGTAAATATACAACGTGTAGGCATCTTAAAAACAAATTAGTAGAACGGGCGGATTAACGGCTTATTTTTGCAGCTCTGTGAGGAATTTCAGCTACGATTAGACATTGATGAAAAAAATTAGAAACTTCTGTATTATCGCCCACATTGATCACGGGAAAAGTACGCTCGCAGATAGACTTCTTCAGAAAACGGGGACGATTACAGAGCGTCAAATGAAGGATCAGGCTTTGGACGATATGGACCTCGAGAGAGAAAGGGGGATCACCATAAAGAGTCACGCGATTCAAATGGTACACACGCATACAGATGGTGAAGAGTATGTCTTAAATCTGATTGACACTCCTGGCCACGTAGACTTCTCTTACGAGGTGAGCCGTTCTATTGCTGCTTGTGAAGGTGCATTGCTCATTGTGGATGCGACTCAAGGCATCGAGGCCCAGACCATATCTAATCTCTATCTCGCCCTTGAAAATGATTTGGAAATAATCCCCGTTCTCAATAAAATGGATTTGGATTCTGCAGACGCTGAAGTTGTGGGAGACCAAATAATTGACCTCATCGGTTGCAAAGCTGACGAAATAATCTTTGCTTCAGGCAAGTCTGGGCTCGGCGTTGAGGAGATTCTTAAAGCCGTCATCGAACGTGTGCCCGCCCCAAAGGGTGATCCCGAAGCGCCGTTTCAGGCCATGATTTTCGACTCTGTTTTCAATAATTTCAGAGGAATTATTGCTTACTTCAGAGTCATCAATGGATCAATAAAGCGTCGCGACAAGATAAAATTACTTTCCACAGACAAAGAATATATCGCAGACGAAATAGGTGTTCTGGGGCTTGGCCTCATCCCGAGAGAAACATTAAGCACTGGTGACGTAGGCTATGTTATCTCAGGGATTAAGGACGCAAAAGAAATTAAAGTTGGAGACACCATCACGACCTTCGAAAACCCTTGCACAGTTGCTGTTAAGGGATTTGAAGATGTGAAACCCATGGTTTTTTCTGGACTCTATCCTGTAGACACTGAGGATTATGAGGAGCTCCGTTTTTCTATGGAAAAACTACAACTCAATGATGCTTCCCTCGTGTTCGAACCAGAAAGTTCAGTCGCGCTTGGTTTCGGGTTCAGATGTGGTTTCTTGGGAATGTTACATATGGAAATCGTTCAGGAAAGGCTCGAACGAGAATTCAATATGACTGTGATTACGACCGTTCCTAACGTGAGCTACATCGCCCACCTTCCCAAAGGAATTCAACAGATCATTAACAACCCTTCTGACTTGCCTGAAAACAAAGGTCTTGTGAAGGTTGAGGAGCCATATATTAAGGCGCAAATCATTACAAAATCATCCTACATCGGTCCTGTAATGAGTCTTTGTATTCAAAAACGGGGTGAAATTGTAAGCCAGGTATATCTGACCGCAGACCGCGTAGAGCTTACGTTCAGTATGCCACTTGGAGAAATTGTATTCGACTTTTACGACAAGCTTAAAAGTATCTCAAGGGGCTATGCTTCGTTTGATTACTTCCCCGATGGATATAGGGAGTCTGATCTCGTCAAGCTTGACATCCTCCTTAACGGAGATCAAGTCGATGCCCTCTCGGCGCTGATCCACCGAGACCATGCGCACGATTTCGGAAAGCGAATCTGTTTAAAATTAAAAGAATTAATCCCTCGTCAACAGTTTATGGTGGCGCTACAGGCTGCGATTGGTGCAAAAATCATTGCGCGAGAAACGATTAGTGCTGTCCGAAAAGATGTCACAGCGAAGTGCTACGGAGGAGACATTACCCGTAAGCGTAAGCTCTTAGAAAAACAGAAAAAAGGGAAGAAGCGTATGCGCCAAATTGGAACTGTAGAGGTTCCACAGTCAGCATTCCTGGCTATCCTAAAGCTGGATTAAGAAGTCGTCTTCTTCAAGGAGTCTTTGCCTTGTTCATTCTTATTTGCGAGTTGACCACACGCAGCATCAATGTCCTTGCCTCTAGACCTTCTAACGTTTACGATTAAGTTTTTGCTTTCGAGGTAGTTTTTAAAATCTTCAACTTTCTCTGCATCCGCTTGCTGAAAACGCCCATCATCTATCGGATTGTACTCAATAATATTTATTTTACAAGGAACGTGTTTGCAAAAAATAGCCAGTTCCTGAGCATCTTCTATTGAATCGTTAAAATCCTTGAAAATGATGTACTCAAATGTGACACGAGAGCCCGTTTTTTCATGGAAATAGATGAGTGCTTCGGCCAGTGCTTCAATATTGTTAGAATCATTAATGGCCATAATCTCGGAACGCTTCTTGTCGTTGGCGGCGTGCAGACTTAGCGCAAGGTTAAATTTAACTTCGTCGTCTCCAAGACGTTTGATCGCTTTCGCAATCCCCGCCGTGCTAATCGTTATTCTGCGAGGTGACATCCCCAATCCGGGTGTTCCGCAAATTCTCTCCACACTTTCAATCACATTTTTATAATTTAAGAGTGGCTCCCCCATGCCCATATAAACAATGTTAGAGAGATTCGATTTCTCTCTCTCTTGAGCAATAGAAGCAATCATCTCAACCTGATCGTACATCTCCGCAGCGGTCAGGTTCTTCATAAGCTTTAACTTCCCTGTGGCACAGAACGAACATGCAAGACTGCAGCCTACTTGAGACGAAATACACGCCGTTGTTCTCGATTTTGTCGGAATTAAAACACCCTCGACAATATTTAGATCGCCTGGCTTGACTGTCTCCACTTTGAATGCGCACTTTACCGTGCCGTCGCGGCTGAATTGCTTTTCGCTTAATTCAATACGTTTTAATGAGAAGTTTTTGGCAAGTTTTTGGCGAAAATCGTTCCCTAAATTCGTCATTTCATAAAATGATGATGCCGATTTAGACCAAATCCATTCTTCCAATTGTTTGGCCCTAAATGGCTTCTCTCCCATCGAGACTATCTCATCTCGCAACTCCGAGCTGTTTAATGATCTAATATCTTTAAGCATGATGCAAAAGTACCTATACAAAACTTGTATCACATCATTAACTTGCGATTAAGGAGGTCATGCGTTTGCGAAGCTCTTCTCTCTTCCTTACTGCCATAGGAATCTCCTTTCCACTAGTGAGGGTGATAGAGTGTGTTTTGTAGTTACAAGAGTGAATGAAGTTAAGGTGTACGATTTGAGAATTATGAACGCGGAAAAAGGTGGGGTCATCTAAAATATCTTCAACCTTTTTAAGGTTTTTTGAAATCGTAAGTCGACGACCCGATTCTAGATATAGCGTAGAGTAGCTGCCACAAGCCTCGATATGGAGGATGTCTTCATGTCTCACAAAATGTCTTTTTCTAGAGGTCACAATCTCAAACCTCCTGGGTGCAGGAGGGAGTGCGCCCATTCCCGGTTTTCTCTTATGGTAGAAGTGCATTAAAATACGCCTGGCACAAGCTTTGAGTTCGTCTTTGTCAATGGGCTTAAGTAGGTAATCGAACGCTCTCTGTCTTAAGGCATCGACTGCATATTTGTGATAGGTCGTCGCAAAGACAACGTAAAAGTCTCTGTCCTTATATCCATCTATTAATTCAAGCCCTGATTCATCGGGCATCTGAATATCAACAAACACAATATCTGGAGCAAGGCTCTCAATATAAGATCTTGCTTCGCGGGCGTTTGATGCTGTTTGGATGACATTGAGATATGGACAACTTCTTTCGATTTGGCGACAAAGCACTTCCCTTGCAGGAGCTTCATCATCAACAACAAGTACATTTAAACTTTGACGCATGGCTAATTTTCTTCGAAAGAAACCGCATCAAGTCAAGAGAAGAATTCGTGTTTTATAAACGTCAACCCTGAATTTATATTCGTGTAATAGACGCGTTAGCAAATGTTTATGTTCTCTGAAATCTCATTTGGTTTGATGCCGGTGTAAGATAAATATACATCAGGCACATGAAGTTACGCGACAATTAAAACAAAATATAAAATGTTAAGACGCATTTACCTCGTCCCATTGAAAAAGATTTTGAAGGTGTGTTTTTAAAAGAGGCTTCACTTCTTCAAGCGCAATATTCCTCCCTACTTCCTTTGACAAGGAGGTCACGCCTTTGTCAGAAATTCCACAAGGAATGATGAGGTCAAAGAAGTTTAAATCAGAATCGACATTGAAGGCAAGCCCATGCATCGTCACCCATCGACTGCATTTCACACCGAATGCGCATATTTTCCGCGCACCGTTGCCGGCCTCGACATCCACCCAAACCCCTGTCTGACCTTGAATCCTGCCTGCTTCAACTCCGAAATCAGCGCAAGTCCTAATAATCGCTTCTTCTAGAAATCTAAGGTATTTATGGATGTCTGTAAAAAATTGATCGAGGTCTAAAATGGGATAAGCCACCAGCTGTCCCGGCCCATGATAAGTAATGTCCCCCCCTCTGTTAATGGGAAAGTAGTCAACACCTAATTCGGCCAATCGTGCGGGGCTCACAATCACATTTTCAGAGTCACCACTCTTTCCAAGGGTAAGAACATGGGGGTGTTCTACAAATAACAAACGGCTCATAGGGAGAGGACGGTCGGCGTTTGGGTCCTCAGAAAGTGCATCTCGGCTGGCAATTTTATGATCAATCACAGACTTAAACACCTTTTCCTGATAATCCCAACAAGGCTTATACCTCATGGTGCCTAGGTCCTCAAACGCGAGCTGCCTCATT
Organism: Bacteroidota bacterium; assembly: GCA_027618855.1. GTDB lineage: Bacteria > Bacteroidota > Bacteroidia > Flavobacteriales_D > Sanyastnellaceae > UBA974. The sequence continues at coordinate 5,036 of JAQCID010000089.1, forward strand.
GAATTACTTCAGAGTGCTGAGCTCAGCCTTCAGTCGCTCAATATTTGTGATGTCAACAGGATCAATTCCTGCTCTCTCCGCAAGTAACAACGAGAGCACGTCTCCCAGTTGAATAAGATACATGAGACGCTGCATTTGGTCATCTCCTTCGGCATCAATAACGACAACATCCGCACCGAATTCTCTGAAAATTTCCGCACAAACGTTCATTCTAAATTGTGTACGTTTGTGGTCCTCCGGGGTGCGAATAATCACCACAACATCGCTTTCATTTCCAGAATCCCAACCCACAAGTTCGTTGTGATTCATCTCAGGAAACATCTGAGTGTTGACTAGCAATTTACTGTTCTCATTAAGTTGCTGGCGCCATCGTGTAGCGATTGATCCTACGCCAGTATCTGAGTACAATAAGATTGACTTTCCCACGACTAAATCTGCAATTTCTTCTGCCTGCTCACAAACAGATGCAAAAGCTTCTGCAGTTGAATTAGACGTTGCCTCTAAGTCTGAATACATTTTCTCAGAAAAACACCCGAATTGTT
>JAQCID010000090.1 GCA_027618855.1 Bacteroidota bacterium
GAGAACTGGGACTGAAGTCAGGCTGGAAGGACAAAGCCACTCTGTTTGGCCCCACACATGGAGAGGATGGATCGTGCAAATGAGAAGACATCTTACAACGGGCCCCAGATACAAGGTGTTACTAATGAGCATCTTAGCCGTTCCCGTACTCGCCGATTTCATGTTGTATTTTGGGTGTGGATGGGTCTTCTTTTTCGCGGTTCAAAAAACTGACGTTATTCACAGTGGGGTTTGGATAGCGACATGCATCTTACTCACAAACGCATTGGTTCGAGGCCTTATCTTTAGGGCATTCCTGCTCCGCATAGGAAGACCAGGTCATGAAGCGTTCTGGCTCATTTCAGAACCGTTGATGGGCTTGATTCGACAAGTGTTGGCATTGCAGGTGTTGATTGCCAAACCAAAAAGATGGAAGTAAACCCAAACCTCTCAGAGAAAGCGCAGTATGACTACGCACTCGTGTTAAGAGCTACAAAAGAAAGCGACCAGCAGGCTTATGCTGAGCTCATGGAGAGGTACCGAGATGCAATATTTCACCTGTGCCGCAGAATGGTATTCAACGACGACGACGCCGATGACTTAACCATAGAAACATTTGGCAAAGCATTTCAAAGACTCAAGCAATACACACCGGCCTTTGCATTCTCTACATGGCTCTTTAAAATAGCGTCCAATCACAGCATCGATTTTATCCGAAAAAAGCGCATCAAAGCCCTATCTCTAGACAAAGGATTCACAACATCTGATGGAGATCAGAGGCAAATATCGGTGGAGGATGATTCTCCAGATCCATTTGAAACGCTGGAGAAGAAGCAGCGAATAGAGAGAATGAGATTGGTCGTTTCAAAGCTTAAACCACGTTACCGCAGACTGGTAGAGCTTCGCTATTTTGAGGAGCTGAGCTATGATGAAATCGCCAAAGAACTGGACTTGCCTTTGGGAACAGTGAAGGCTCAACTGTATCGAGCCCGAGACATACTCGCCTCTGTGATGGAGGGCTCAAAAGAGCACCTTTAATTCAAGAGAATCTAACAATAGATTTGAACAATGATTTCTGCAGTAACAAAATACTTCCCCGAACTAAGTTCGAATCAAAGAACACAGTTCGAAAAACTCGTGACCCATTTCAAAAGTTGGAACGAAAAAATCAATCTGGTCTCCAGGAAAGACATGGATGGGTTTCTGGAGCGCCATGTACTCCACAGCCTCGCAATTTACAAGGCCATGAAATTCGCATCTGGGTCACGCATTCTTGATGTAGGAACAGGTGGTGGGCTTCCGGGGCTCCCCCTTGCCATCCTCATGCCAGACGTGAATTTCGTTCTGTGCGACAGCACTGGAAAGAAAATAAAAGTGGTGAGTGAGTTGGTCAAAGCACTTGACTTGAAAAATGTCGAACCCATGCATGCACGTGCGGGGGATATTGAAGGCAAATTTGATTTTATTGTCAGTCGCGCTGTAAGCAGGCTTGATAAATTTATCCCATGGGTCGAAGGGAAAATAGACAAAAGAGCAATCAATGCATGGCCAAACGGGATTCTGTGCCTCAAAGGAGGAGATCTGAGAGAAGAACTTGAAGAAGTCAATCACCCCACAGAGGAATTACAAATCTCTCAATGGTTTACAGAAGAATATTTTGAGACAAAGGCGGTCGTCTATGTCACCCTCTAGCTTCGTCAAAAGTGCGCCAAAACAGGCTCTAAAACAAGAAAAGGTCACCGCAAGGGGACCTTTTCTATACCTGCAAGAAAATTGAAACCAACATAGTCTTTAACCATGTTACTTAGAAGACGTAACAGTTTCACAGGGGTTGCCTATTTAAATGAAAAAAAGATTGAGAAATTCAACAAATCTCCTCAAACCTATATCCTACGCCCCTTACAGAGTGAAAATATATTGGTTTTTTTGGATTTGGCTCAAAATATTTCCGGAAACCCAGCAAGTAATTGTCAATGGTTCGCGTGCTTGGATAGACTGCGTAGCCCCACACTGATTCCAAGATTTCTTCTCGACTCACAACATCCCCCACTCTGGATGTAAGTAATTTGAGAAGCATCGACTCTCGCTTTGAGATTTGTTTAACAACACCTTCGTGATTTTTAATCTGAAATTTATCGAACCGAACTTCTCCTGCCCCGATTTTATATACTTCAATATCTAGCGCCACCCCTACAGATCCCGCTGAACCTTTTTCAATACTTCTTCGAGATTGCTCAATTAATCTGGCCAAACGAAGGAGTAGCTCCTCCACATTAAACGGTTTACCCAGATAATCATCTGCACCTAATTTTAATCCTTCCACACGTTCAGGCCCTGAATTTTTTGCTGTCAAAAAGAGAATGGGCATTTTATGCCCTTCAAGACGCATCGTAGTGCACACCTGAAATCCATCCAACACGGGAAGCATCACATCTAAGACAACAGCATCAATCCTTTGGTTTCTAACAACTTCAAGAGCATCTACACCATCTCCTACGCAGACAACATGGTATCCATCAGCCTTGAGATTCATCCCCAACATTTTCTGTAACAATGGATCGTCTTCTACAACAAGAATTCGTTTTGAATTAATTGGCATTTGCTAATTAGATTTGTAGAACATAACACCGCAAATTTACAAAGTGAATAGATGACAAATCTAAACGACATCGGAAAAGAATTCGGAAAAGGCACAATCGGCGAAGTACTCGGGATTGAAATCATTGAAATTAAGGACGATTTCGTGAAGGGGAAAATGCCCGTTGACTCAAGAACGCATCAGCCCTATGGCATGCTGCACGGAGGCGCGAGTGTGGTTCTCGCAGAAACACTGGGCTCTGTAGGGTCCCATTTCCTCGTCAAAGATGACGGAAAGGCTGCTGTGGGAATTGAGGTCAATGCAAACCATCTCAAGAGCATACGAAAGGGATGGGTATATGGCGAAGCAAAAATTGTTCATCGTGGTGGGAAACTTCATGTTTGGTCAATCGAAATAAAAAATGAGGCGGGTGAGCTAATATGCACCTCGAGGTTAACGGTGATGATTATACAGGCATGAATGAATCCAGAGTATGGTGGAGCCCGCCAGGGAGTCCTGAGATTTATACGATAGAACCTTCTGAAAGTGGTACATCATGCTTCCGCTTCACTCCTTTTGAGAAATCCAGGCATTACCCCATCGTAGAGATTAGAGGCCACGTGTTGGCTTCTTCTGCACCTTTGCCTGGGAACATTATGGTGAAGACGCCCTTCGAACGTTCTTCCACAGACAAATCCGAACATCTTGCTGCTGTTTCTTGTGCTATTTCTGAAATTGCCGCTGGAAATCTAGACAAAGTTGTGGTCGCTCGCGTAAAATCTATCGTCTCAGAATGTACGCCAGAGGCAACATTTAAGTTGAAATGTCAGAAACATCCAGAGTCCTTTGTGTATTTAATCGATCATCCCGGATGTGGGGTTTGGTGTGGCGCTACACCTGAGTTATTAATCTCAGCCAGTGACAACCGAATAGAAACGGTCTCACTGGCTGGAACACGCGTCACAAATGGAACAGCGTTTGACGAGTGGACAGACAAAGAACGTAACGAACAATCTCAAGTGACTGAATACATCAAATCAGTCCTGGAGAATCACGGCGCGACAGACATGCACATCGAGCCACGTCACGACAGACGCTATGGAAATCTACTGCATCTCGAAACCAAGTTCAGTTGCGCGATCAAGGGGGACATCTCGGAGATTGCGACAGATCTTCACCCTACTCCAGCAGTCGGCGGGAGGCCACTCCTGGAAGCGTGCAATTTCATCAAGGCAAACGAACGGATCGATCGCGCTTTCTACGCTGGATTCTTGGGCGTGGAAACGGCATCAGGTAGCGCGTATTACGTAAATCTTCGCGCAGCACAATGGATGATCGGTGGCGTAAGGCTTTTTGCAGGTGGTGGAATTGTAGAGGGGTCCGAACCTGAGGCCGAATGGATGGAAACGGAAGCCAAAATAGAGGCGATTGAGGCGACTCTTGCATAAAGTAGAGGCTCCTTAATCCCCACTCACTACCTTCGTGATATGCCGCAGATAGCGAAACCCGAATCCCATTTACAACAGACGACTTCCGACCACAGAGGGGCGTCAGTCCTTGTTTCGACATTGGCTCAATTGGGACTTAGGGATGCTGTCATAAGTCCGGGATCTAGGAATGCGCCATTCATCATTTCATTGGTGAGCCATCCGCTCATAAAAACACACGTCGTCATCGATGAACGATCCGCGGCACACGTCGCTCTAGGCATCGCGCTCAAAAACGGCACACCTGCTGCAGTGGTTTGCACCTCAGGTACTGCAGCTGTGAATCATGGCCCAGCCATTGCTGAGGCATTTCATCAGCGTGTACCTCTCATAAGCATTACGGCAGACAGGCCTGTCGATGCCATCGGAAAAGGCCATGGCCAAACCGCAATTCAATCTCAACTCTTCTCAAATCACACATTGTATTGCGCAACGATTGACGAAAGCCAGCACTCCGACAATGAAATCATTGAAATGGCACAAGAAGCCTGGTCGAGTGCATGTTGCGGCGGGCCTTCGCACTTAAATGTGCCCTTTGAAGAGCCTTTGTACGGGAAGGCCCTGTGTCAAGAAATCGCAATATCCGCTCCGAATCCGACATCGAAACCAGCACTAACAATCCCACGGACTCTTTTAGAAAACGGGAATCGTGCAATACTGATTGCTGGCCCCAGAGGAGTCTGGAAGCAGGGAGCTCAAACAACCCTTCCTGGCATTTCAGAGAAATTCTCGGGGATCAAGGGTGACGCATTAATTGCTTCTGGCGATCTCCTCGCCTCATGTGAGATTTTTGATATAAAAGACAGCACACTTCATCGCAACGCTCCATCTGCAATCATCACGGTAGGACGACCTGTCATGAGTAAATCTCTCAGGAAACAACTTACAGCATTACAAGTGCCACATGTTCACGTGGGAGACGACGGAGAAGGGCTTGACACATTTGGATCCCTCGTTGAAAGCGTCCATGCTGACCCATGTGAGTGGCTTTCGTTTTATGAACGCGAAGTCACAAAATCAGGTGCGTTTGCTGCGTTTTTTGTAAAAGAGAAGACACGAATCAAATCGATTCATGAACATGCGATAGAAGAGGTCGAATGGAGTGATTTATCTGCTTATCGTGAGGTGTTCCAAGCAATCAACAAGGGATTCATTCATTTTGCGAACAGCACTTCGGCCAGGTATGCCATGCTTTTCGATACCATAAATAGTGCGGAAGGAGAAATTAAACTTCACGCAAACAGAGGTGTGGCCGGGATCGACGGCTGCACTTCAACAGCTGTCGGGCATGCTTTAACTACGGAAGAGAATGTCCTCTTAGTCAGTGGTGACGTTGCCTTTCTTTATGATATAAATGGTCTTGCTTCTGTTCAGGAACTGCCTGACAACATCAAGGTCATCGTGGTCAACAATGGAGGGGGAGGAATTTTTAGGTGGCTCGAAGGACCAAATGAGGTCGGACTGTTGGCCTCACATTTTGAAGCCAAACCGAAAACAAGCATTAA
>JAQCID010000091.1 GCA_027618855.1 Bacteroidota bacterium
AGGTTGTTGCCACTCCTCGATTCAGCGGCTTATCTCGCGGATCCAACATGGATTGTAGGGTTTTCGGACATCACGTCTCTTCATGCTTGGTCGACCAACCTTGGAATCGCCTCTCTTCATGCCCCGGTCGCCTCGACTTTGCCATCTACCTTACGTTCTGATGTCGATGCTTTGTGGTCCTCCCTTCGCGGTGATTTCGGCATCACGCCAGAAGTGAAAATTACAGGCGGAAACCTCAGTGTCTTATACTCTTTGCTGGGCACACCCTATTTTCCGGATGTTTCAGGTTCTTACCTCTTTCTTGAAGATTTGGATGAATATCTGTATCACATCGATCGCATGTTCCTCGCTTTAAAACTGGCGGGTATTTTTGAAAAGGCCGATGGACTTGTCATCGGAACATTTGAAGATCTAAGAGACAATACCATCGCTGACGGTCAGTCTTTTGACAATCCATTTGGTCTTACAATAAAAGAAATAATTTCATCCCACGTACCGTCAGGATATCCTGTGAAATATAACAACCCCATGGGACATGGAGAGAGAAATTACCCACTTGTTTTAGGTGGATGAAGACATTGTGAACGAGTGAATAACATTCCCCTTACCTTCGCAGCATGTACGGAAAAATGAAATCACACCTTCAGGGTGTACTCGCAAATATCGAGGAAGCGGGACTGTTTAAGAGTGAACGAATTATAGCCTCATCTCAGGAAGCATCAATTGTCCTTAGTGACGGAACGGAGGTCCTCAACTTTTGTTCAAACAACTACCTGGGACTTAGCAACAACAGTCGGGTGGTAGCGGCCGCGAAGAAGACCTTAGATACACATGGGTTTGGCATGAGTTCAGTAAGGTTTATTTGTGGAACTCAGGATATTCATAAGGAATTAGAAACGACGATTGCGAATTTTCATCAAACCGAGGATACCATTCTATATGCTGCTGCATTTGATGCAAACGGCGGTGTTTTTGAGCCTTTGCTCACGGCAGAAGACGCGATTATTTCAGACGCGTTAAATCACGCGTCTATCATAGATGGAGTGAGACTTTGTAAGGCGAAGCGGTTCCGTTATGCGAACAATGACATGGCTGATCTTGAAACTCAACTCAAAGCCGCAAATGAAGCGGGAGCGCGGTTTAAAATCATTGTAACAGATGGTGTTTTCTCGATGGATGGTTATGTGGCAGAGATCTCCAAAATCTGTGATCTCGCGGACAAATACGAAGCGCTGGTGATGGTAGATGAGTGTCACGCAACAGGATTTATAGGGAAGACGGGAAGAGGTTCAATTGAGCTTCGTGACGCCATGGGAAGGGTTGATATTATTACGGGTACACTCGGAAAGGCGTTAGGTGGAGCCATGGGTGGATTCACAACGGGCCGCAAAGAGATCATAGAATTACTCCGCCAAAGATCTCGTCCCTATCTCTTCTCAAATTCACTTGCACCAAATATTGTAGGCGCCTCAATTGAGGTGTTCAAGATGCTCGACGAGAGCACGGAGCTTCGTGATCGTTTGGAGGAAAACACAAACTATTTTAAAGCAGGTCTTCGCACTGCAGGTCTTCCCTTTAATGATGGCGAGTCCGCAATCGTTCCTGTGATGTTAGGCGATGCGAGACTTTCACAACAGATGGCAAATCGCCTCCTCGAAGAAGGTATTTACGTCATCGGTTTCTTTTATCCAGTCGTTCCTCAAGGAGCGGCGAGAATTAGAGTTCAGCTTTCGGCATCACACACGCGTGCGCATTTGGATCACGCCCTGGCCGCATTTGAAAAGGTCGCTCGAGAGCTAGGCGTTATTGATTAACACGTTCGATGAATATGCGCTCATCTGCAACAGATAGGTTTCTTATTGTAGGCTCCGGTCTGTCGGGAATTCTTATGGCCTGGGAGCTAGAGAAACGCGGCGTAGATTATGAGGTTTGGAATTCTGTAGCCAAATCGGGTCCTGAATCGAACAGTGCAACGAAGGTGGCAGCGGGGATGTTTAACCCAGTATCATTTAAAAGACTTGTCGAAGTTTGGAATGCCCACGAGCATATGAACGCGATGCGTGAAACCTATCAATCCTTAGAGTATTTTTTAAATCTTCAAGGAGAACTGTTTCACATTGCGCCCATTATGAGGGTTTTCCCCAATTCCCAATACCGAGACCTTTGGTCCAAGCGACTGAACGATTCACATCCTGTTGCCGAATTCCTTTCTGAAATTTCGGATGATTGTCCGCAAGATGTAATTGCTCCATATGGATTTGGCGTAGTTCCCGAAGCGGGTTGGGTCGATTTGCCTCTGCTCATGCACTCCTTTAAGTCAAACCTCGCGTTAAGAGGTAAATTCTTTGAGAAGAGTTGGAATTTCGCAACACAGACTCCTCCCAAATTCTCTCATGTCATTGATTGTCGAGGTGTGGGAGCAACACAAGACTTCGCTTCCATCGGCCTTAAAATTGCGAGCGATCATGGAGAGATTCTGACAATAAAATCTCCAATAAACACAAATGGAATGTGTGTGAATCGAGTAAAATGGCTTCTCCCACGAGGGGATTCCACGTTTAAACTCGGCGCCACCTACAAATGGAACGTCACGAAAAGTGAACCCACCGACGAGGGACGTTCCGAAATGCTTCTCGCCCTTCAACCGATCATCGATCCAAACATTTTTGACAATTTCGAAATCACGGATCATGTCTCAGGACTTCGTCCAGCTTCGACGGACCGCCGGCCCTATGCCGGCCCAGTAAATAATTTAAAAAACACGTACATTTTAAATGGTTTGGGCACCCGTGGCGTTTTTGTAGGTCCGACCACTGCGTCACACCTCGCAAACTTCATCTTTGACCAAACCCCACTGCCCCAGGACGTGCGACCCGCTCGCTTTTTTAAGGAACAGTGATTCACTCACATTGTTACGTTTGAAACCCTATGATGAGAGGGGAATAGAAGTGTATTGAAAAGTTATCTTCGTAAGATGCACAAAGCTGAAATTCGCAACTGGCCACGAACTAATCCTGTTTGGGTTTTCCTCGCCGGTATCGCCATTGTTGCCGGACTTGGATTGGCCTGGATTCAGGGTGATCAGGGAGGGCCTAAGTTGGATTCTGCCGATACCATAGCGATTACGAAGGCGAGTTTTTTATTTCAATTTGCGAGATCAAATGACTGGCCTGAAGAAACAAAGGAAGGCAATTTTAAGATCGGAATCCATGGGAACAGAATCCTTTTTGATTTTCTAGTTGAGAAATATTCTAGCCAATCTATTGGGAGCCAGATGTTGGAAATGGTGTGGTATGAGGACGCAGAAATGACTGAATTTGCGCATATATTGTATTCAGAAGCAGAAGGTGATGATCTTGCGGTACTTATTAAATCGACAGGCAACCAGCCAGTTATGGTTGTGACATCTTTAAATGAGGCGTTAAAGATGCCAAAAGGAGCAGTAATGAATTTTCTCGTTCAATCAAGTAAGATTAGATATGAGTTAGATATGGACAATGCTGTTTTAAGAGGATTAATTGTTGGAAATAGAATCATGTCATGGGCTGTAACACGATGAGTATGCATATTCTGAATCGAGGATTGTCATTTTTTGGATTGGCTCTTTTGCTTTCAGTCGTTGTGATTGCTCAACCTGGGTCAACCGCAAATCTGATAGACGAAGCCATTTCTTTTGCCGAAGCGGGAGCGTATGACGATGCGCTAAAGATGATAGAGCCTCATCTTGAAAACGATGCGAAGAATGACGCCAGAGCATGGTATGTTGCAGGTTATGCTCACAAAGGGAGGTACAAGGACAGTGCATTTCTTCATTCGTCAACCTCAAAAACAGCCAGTGCCGAAAGATCAATCGCTGTCATTCAATTGATGAAAGCATATGAACTTGATAAAAACAGTGCTTTCCCGGGTGTGATTTCAGAATTGGTGGAAGAGGCACTTGATTACCTTTCAAAGACATATATGAATGATGCGGTGAAAGGAGTTCATGGTTTTCAGATGGGAATGGACGGAGAAGTGCTGAAGTATTTTACGGAGTTTGTAAAGATTAAAAATGTACTGAGTCCTGATGAAAATTGGGTGCGAGAGGAGGTAGAGTTAGAGAAAAATCTTGCCAAAGCGAATCGGATTCTTTTAGAAAGCATTGATTTGAACAACACTTCAAGAACGCAAAAACAAGCAGCGTTGTTTGAAAAAGTAGTGAGCCATTATTTGAGGGCAATAGAATTGGATGGGCGAGATTATACAGCAAGATATAATTTGGCTATAAATCTATACAACAGAGGTGTTTCAGAGCTTAGGTCCATTGACCATACAACGTCAATGTTTGAGTTAATGGAGATACAGGATATTTGTGTATTGCTTTTTCAAGAAGCACTCGAGCCCATGCTGGCGGCTCACAATATGGAGAGAACTAGAAAGGAGACTTTAAAGGGCCTGATGACGATTTATCGTGCCTTGAGTCAGAATGAGGAAAGTGAGAAATATAAAAGCCTTTTAGAAGAGGCCATTAAATAGCTTGAGAATTATTACAACCTCAGAAAATAGAACCCGTTTTAGATTCACGATAGGCTGGAGGATGGCGCTTGGATTTGGGGTGTTTACCTTGGCTGTAAGTGTACTCTTTTTACGAACCCGAACGATGTTGGGGGAGAGTCGTCAGCTTGGGAAAAACATAGACAATGTACTGGTGCCAAGTATAGGTGCGCTAGAAGATTTAGACAGGTCTATAGGGGAATCGAGAGTACGAATCAAACACTGGCTTACAGTACAAAGTAGAACTGATGATCCTGAAAAGAGTGGTTTGGTCGAACTCATAGATCAGACGATACCCTCTCAATATTCTATCCTCAAGAATATGGAATTTGCATGGGATGAAAATGCAACGATTCAGCTCGACAGTCTACAAAGAGATTTAGATTATCTTTTTATCGCGTATCACGAGATTATGCGTTTGCTTCCCGATTTTTCTAGCTACGACAATCCAATCGCGATGATGGATGCGGAGTATTATGCTTTAGAGGGGTCCAGCCTTCCTCTTTTTACGCATCGTATTCGCGACAGGTTGGATAAACTTACTGAATCCCAAAACTCATCACTTCTTGCATCCACAGGTCGAATGGAGCAACTTGGAGAAGATCTTAATACATACGCGGGCTCAGTTGCGCTTTTGGTTTTAATTCTAGGAATTATTGTGGGGCTGGCAGTAACACGTTCCATTCTCGTGCCTATTAGGCAGCTCAAACGTGCTGTATTGTATATGGGGCAAGGGAAGGAGCCTGACGGTCCTGTTCCCATTACGCCAGATGAAATAGGTGACATGGCAGTCGCTGTAAATAGACTTGCCGAAGGTCTACACAAAACACGGGTGTTTTCTGAAGCCGTGGGTTCGGGTGATTTTAACTCGCCCTACGAGCCATTAAGTGATGAGGACTCTCTCGGCCATGCCCTTTTAAGTATGAGAGACGATTTGGCCACCACAGAAAGAGAACTTGAAATAAAAGTTGAAAACAGGACGGCTGAGATGAGCGAACAGAAA
>JAQCID010000092.1 GCA_027618855.1 Bacteroidota bacterium
GTCAAGGGTTGACAAAGGTCTGGAGGGAGAAGATGTCGTGTATGTGATGGAACTCAAATACGATGGGGTTGCCATAAGTTTGGTCTATGAGAAGGGGAGGTTGATGAAGGCACTCACGCGGGGAGACGGTGAGACAGGAGAGGATATTACAGCCAATGTGAAGACAATCAGGACGATTCCTTTGCTGATGCAACAACCTGCTCCGGAGAGCCTTGAAATACGAGGTGAGATATTTTACCCATTTGAGGAGTTTAAGGCGTTGAATGAATTGCGAGAAGAGGAGGGGGAAGCTCAATTTGCAAACCCCAGAAATACGGCTGCGGGTTCTCTCAAGCTCCTGGACAGCAAAGAGGTTGCCAAGCGTAAACTAGACTGTATGATGTATGGCGTGATTTCAAAAGGCGTTTCAGAAACCCACAGCGAAGCTGTTTCAAGCGCAGGAGACTGGGGGTTTAAGGTGCCTTCTGAGAAGTTGAAAATGATCTCTACTTCAACAGATTCGAAGGGTGTAATGGCGTTTATTTCTTATTGGAATGTCGCTCGACATGAGTTGCCTTTTGCCATTGATGGGGTCGTCATAAAAGTGGACAGATATGATCAGCAGGAGATCTTAGGTCTGACTTCAAAGAGTCCACGTTGGGCCATTTCTTTCAAATTTGAGACTGAAAGAGTTCGGACGAAATTAAAAGCAATTACTTTTCAAGTGGGGAGAACAGGTGCTGTGACTCCAGTTGCGAATTTAGAGCCAGTGCTTCTAGGCGGGACGACAGTGAAGCGAGCGTCTCTTCACAATGCAGATCAAATTGAGCGTTTGGGACTGCGTTCTGACGACTATGTTTTTGTAGAGAAAGGCGGAGAGATTATCCCGAAAGTGGTAGGCGTAGATGAACGTTCAAGAGCGGTTGCAGTGGATTTGTTCAGTCCATCCGAATCCGTTTTCCCGACACATTGTTTGGAGTGCGACACGGCGCTGGTCAGAGAGGAGGGTGAAGTCGTTCATTATTGTCCAAATGCGGAATCTTGTCCGCCTCAAGTAAAAGGCAGAATCAAACATTTCATCAGCAGGAAAGCGATGAACATTGATGGTCTGGGGTCTGAAACTGTCGCCCAGTTGGTAGAGGCAGGGCTCGTCATTGATCCAGGTTCACTCTATAAGCTCACTTCTGAGGATCTTCTTCCCCTTGATCGGATGGCAGAAAAATCGGTTCAGAAATTGCTGTTGGGCATCGAGGCGAGCAAGCAAATTCCGTTTGAAAGAGTCTTGTTTGGATTGGGCATTCGATATGTAGGAGAGACTGTCGCAAAGAAGCTTGCCCGTTCTTTAGGGAGCCTTGATGCAATCATGAATACAAACCGCGAAGACCTTATTGAAGTTGATGAGATTGGCGAGCGTATTGCGGACAGTATCCTTGCGTTTTTTGCAGAGGAGAGAAATGAGGCCTTCATTCAAAGACTCAAAGATGTGGGGCTTCAGTTTCTTGTCCAAGAAGTAGAAGGGGCGACAGACAAGCTGGCCGGTGCTGCGATTGTCGTAAGTGGGGTGTTTGAAAAATACGACAGGACAGAGATTAAAAAACTCATAGAACAACACGGGGGCAAGGTTTCATCTTCTATTTCGAAGAAAACCAGCTATATCGTCGCGGGAGAGAAAATGGGGCCCAGCAAAAGAGAGAAAGCAGAAACGCTTGGGGTTCCGATTGTATCAGAGGATGAGTTCCTTGAAAAAATTTCGGGGTAGGAAGACCTTGTTCCTCTGCCTAAGGCGTTTTGTAGAGGATTTCGAGCGGTCCGGTGTATGAGCCTGTCTGGACTTCTCCACACAAGGACTTGTAGTCCACAACGATCAGATAAGAACCACTTGAAAGTTGATCTCCGTTTGCCCTTCCATCCCATGCCAGAGGGAGTCCATTGTTCGCAAAAACAAGGTCACCCCATCGGTTGTAAATGATGAGGTTGTACTCGTCTAGAACGGAGAGTGTTTCCACACTTGGTTGGTCAGAAAGAAAAGGTTTTAAGTAGTCGTTGTAGTAGTCTCCATTGGGTGTGATGACGTTGGGCATCGTGAGTTGAGAGATGTCGATAAATGCATTTTCATCTTGTTCTACGGTGACGAAATCGGGGAAGGTTGTGGCACAACCGTTTTCACTAAATGTGACTGTAAGCGTATATTCTCCTGGCAGACCTGCAACAGGTTCGAGAGATGTTGGGTCAAGAAGTCCTCCTTCGCCTTCAACCCATGTCCACTCAATTTCATTTGTGTAGGTGTCAGGAGAAATGAGTGTCCCTAAGATAGCAATTTGGGGCGTTTCACAGCTGATCATGCCTTCTGCAAACCCGAGGTCTATCAACGGAGCTGTAAAGTCTTCCAAGACCACCGCTTCATCTTCTGAGGTACATCCATTCTCAGGATTGGTGACGAGTAAATTGTAGGTTCCTGCAGATACAGCTGTGGGTTCGGCGACATTGCTGCTCCCGAAAAAGTCTCCATCACTTGTAGACCAAACAAACTCAGCCCCGTTGTCATTAGATTCTCCCTGAAGCACGATTGTGGGGGTGTCGCAATTGATCACGCCACCCAGGCCTGCATCTGCTGAAAAGGACAATGTATCCAGTTCAATGTTGTATGTGTCCTCTGCAGTACAAGCTCCGTCATCAAACGAAAGGCTGACAGTATATGAGCCTCCATTGTCTATGACAGCGCCAAATTCCTCAGAGCTGAGGAAATTCCCTCCGTTTGAAGCGGACCAATTGTACGTTAAGCCATCATCAAAATTGGAATTGGCAGTTAAAATCACAGTTGTATTGATACAATCGATGACATCAAAATCCGCAGAGATGTCCACCTCCAAGGGTTCTACGAAAACCTCGATCGTTTGCGATTGTATGTCACCGCAGAAGTCAGTATATGTGACTGTATACACCTGTGTGGATGGGGGTGTAGCAATCGGATCATATGCATTTGGATCGCTTAAAAAATCAGTGGGTGTCCAAGTAAATGGTTGTGACAGATCGCCGGCTGAGATTAATTGCGTGGATTGACCAGGACACAGTGTGACATCTCCAGTAGGTGTTGCGTTTTCATAGAGGCAGACTGTGTGTATGTTGTTTGCGCCACCTGTAGAGGAGGTGAACCCCCAAGTGACTTGAGTGTCTCCATCGAAGATGTCATTGATTAAGTCAATGCTCGCTACAAGTCTGAATTCACAATCGAAATAAACATTGAGTTCTTCTGTGATTGGGTCCCATGTGATTTGAACTGCATGGTCCAAACCATCTTCAATATCTGCCCCAATAGAAGTCGCTGTCACAGGTCCTGCTATTGCTGTTGGTGCGGTATGGTCGACATTGCCATCAGAGATGATGCCAATGTGGTCATCAAGGAGATCGCCTACGTCAGGATTCAGATAAGTATCGAACTCTATGCCTAAGCTGGGAAGCAATCCTTGAAATCCCATGCCTTGCCCCAGTGAACCTATAGCAGAAGGCCCGATTGTTTGCATCACAAACATCATCCCGTCACCGCCGGGATTCGCGCTGGACCCATTCCCTTGATTGTCCCCGAAATTCATTTTAAACTGAACGTCGAATGGTTGCTCTAAATCAATGGCCTCATCATACCAAACAGCACCTACCTGTGCTGGCAAAGCGTCGGTTAATTGATAGCAACTGCCACCAACGGATACAGCATTGCCCTGAAGAGTATATTGAGGGGTTGCTGTGAAAGACAGGAAACACAAGGGTATAGCTATGTAGTTACGAATGCGCATGTATTGTACCAATTTAACCACAAACTACGAAAAATGAGTACGTATTGTGAAGTTCTTCATCAAGAAGATGAACACTCCAATGGTGACAGGTTGTGTTGATTTGAATTCTTTTTCTTTAGAATTCTAAATGCAGTTTAAGATTGAGCCTTCTTCCTGTAAGGAAGTTTGGTATGGCATATTGTCTTCCATTCACATCCTCGATCCATGTGTGGTTAATCGTATTGTTGATTCCCAGGATGTTGAATACCTCAAGAGAAATAAAGCCGTTTTTATTCTGATGTTTTTCAGACGTCAGAAGCTCTTTGGAAAAGCCGATGTCAACCCTCCTGTAAGCAGGGGTGCGAAGTACATCTTGATATCGGTTCATCGTGGGTGGGCCGTAGGGGAGGCCTGTGCCAAAAAACAAGCTTAGTAAGACCTTGTATTCAGGGTTGTTAGGCATCTCATCCTGGAACAACATGCTTACACTAAGGCGTTGGTCACTGGGTCGTGCAATATTTCCGGGTTCGATAAGTACAGTATCTACTGCGACGTCATTCCAAGTATAGCCAGGGATGATTTTGATGCCCTCGTTGTTATACAGTTCCAAATAGAAATCATCTGCAATATCCTCCTCCGTTTTAAGAACACTAAACCTCATCCAACTCTCAATCCCGTCGATGAACTCTCCATTGAGCATTAAATCGATTCCTGTAGCGTATCCACTCGAGTTGTTTGTGGCATAATAACGTTGACGTACATTTTCAACTTCATAGGGAATGATTTGGTCCAAATCCTTGTAATACATCTCACCTACAAACTTGAATTGACGGCTGTACATTTCGAATTGATGGTCCACACCACCTACAGCATGTATGGCGCGCTGCGGAAGGATGTCCGGATTGAGTGTGCCGTTGACTCCGCGCATTTCACGATAGAAGGGAGGCTGCCAGTAATATCCACCAGCAAAGGACCACGTGGTGAGAGGGTTTATTGTAGGTGTGAAGCTGATGTGAGCCCGAGGTCCACCCACAAGGTGCTTTCTCGAGGTGTCGCCAGGAGAAATGTCAGGTGTACTTAGAGACCAGTAGTGGAACCGAGCACCGATGTGGGCGTTTAGGATTCCTTTCTCTAATTCGATTTGCCACGTGTCTTGGACATAGCCTGTAATTCTGTTTGATCGGACGGTGTTGGATGTTCGGACGACGTCTTGGAACTCCAGAGGCTGAAATGGCTCTGCTCCAGGATCTGTGTAGCCTACATTGTCCTGGGGATGGGGTGATATATATCCAGAACTGTCCACAAAAGACCACTCTGATAAATTGTCAAGAATAAGTTCAGTCGACCCTTTGAGTCCCCATTCCAGAAAATGTTTTCCTTGCCCGATGTCTATTGATCCCTTTAAGGCTGAAGACAAAACCGTTGCTTCTAGTTGATTCCTGGCGTGATTCAGAAAGCCGCCAACGCCAAGATTGTTTGCAGATTCACCGAAATCGTCTGAGCCAGGATCGAGCTCTAGCTCATCTAACCAATACGCTCCCAAGATGTCAAATGATTCTGTCTCTACCGTTCTAAATGCAGAATTAATCCAACGGATTCTAGTGTTTTCGGTGATCCTTTCAAAAGCAAGTGCCCCAAACCCTGTTTGATAAGAGGTTTCCTCTTCTCCATCAAAAAATATTTTCAACCGTATTGCATTGTTGATCGTGCCGATGTCTGTTTCTCGTGTCTGAGGCACAAACTTGTAATCGTTCTGGCCGTAAACGCCGAGGAG
>JAQCID010000093.1 GCA_027618855.1 Bacteroidota bacterium
CTAAGTCCAAGTTCCATTGAGGGCTCCCCAATTCTCCCAACACCCAAACAAATCCAAGTGTAGGAAGCAATGCCAGAAAGATGAGCGCAAGGGCGCCTATGAATTTGGCAAAAACAACTTCACCTTCAAGCAAAGGCCGTGTGAGAAGAAGTTCTAAGGTGCCGCTTCTGCGTTCTTCAGCAAAACTGCGCATCGTAATCGCGGGAATGAGAAACAAAAGAACCCAAGGAGCCAAAGTGAAGAAAGGATCCATAGATGCCACTCCACCAGACAAGATGTTCCAAGGACCAGGAAATACCCACAGAAAAAGCCCCATTAACAGAAGAAAAGCTGCGATGACAACATATCCTATTAAGGAACTAAAAAAACCACGAATTTCTTTAAAAATCAGAGCCCTCATTGTAGATGCGATTTTGAATGCGAAATGTACGAAATCACTTCTGGAGGTGCTGAAAATAATTGCTTTGTTTCTGGCCAAACTTTCCCAAACAACACCGACTTTCTATAATTATTCAAACTCGCCTCATTTTCCCACCGACTGATCGTCGTTCTGACATTTGGATTTGAAGCATCTGTGACCAACTCCACAGAAAAACATCCAGTTTGAGACGAGATTTCGTCGGAGTGTTTTGCAAAAAGAGCTTCAAAATCCACTGTACTAGATTCAGAGAAAGTCATTCGAACGATTCTAACAATGCTGGTCATTACATATAATCAATCTGAAAATTCAATTCTAAGTACGTCGTCAACCTTGATTCCTAACAAGCCAGCCGCGCCTCCATTTGCGGTGCCTGGAGCACCGTGATTTATGGCAATCTCTAAAAAGCCCAAATGATTAAATAGCGCAACAGGGTCTCCAATTTGGACATTGCTGTAATTGTTGCTGATTTTTCTAATGTCACTTCTACTCGATCGCATGACGATTACAAATTCTCTTTCAGGACCAACTTCTCGAAAATGTTTCCTTTCAATATCTGTAATACAATTGCCAAAGCCATCGATATTGATCACATGACCCGTTAATACACGGTTTTCAAATGCGGGTCGCAAGATTGATTTGGGAACGGACAGTGAAGCAGGACGGCCCAAGAGCTCAGGAATTCCTCCACGGGCCAAATGGGCTGCGGCAGGAACGAAAATAGCGCGTTCTGGGAACGTTGGATAATCAAAATCAGCCATCATGCTGGACACATCAAATACCGCGTCTGGACTTTTCCCGAAAATGAGGTGAAAGACGCCTGTATCTGCGCCTATAAAATATTGCTCCTCAATCCGAACGATGCGATGTGGACGTTCAGCCGTAGCCTCCGTTTGTACAGCAATAATGTGAATGGTTCCTTTGGGGAAATGAGCCACAGACGAGCGCAGTATTAAAGCGGCATCCACAGAATTAAATTTTCTAACATCGTGAGACAGGTCAACGACATCAACACCAGGCACAGCGGCAATTAGGGCTCCTCTAAGGATGCCTGCATAGTACCTTTCTGGTCCATAATCAGATGTTAATGTAATTATAGGCATGAGACAAAGGTGGTGTACTTATTTTTGTACTCAACATGCATGAGACACTGATTTCGATTGAGGGCTTAGACCCGGTTGTAATTCTTGGTAACGAGAATGCAAATTTACGCGCGTTACAAAGACTTTCTCCTAAACTTCGCATAGTTTCTCGAGGACACGATATCCTTGTGAAGGGAAGCCGTGAAGATATAGGGAGATTTGAGGAAATAATGAGGATGGTGGTGTGGCATGTTGACCGCTACTCTACATTGACGTTAGACGACCTTGACAGGTTGGCAAAGTCGAACGAAGACACATTCATGAAGGATGCTGGGGCCGAAAATGTGATTGTTCATGGCCATGCAGGCAACAAGGTGTACGCAAGAACCCCAAACCAGTATAAACTTGTTGATGCAGTCGCAGAACACGACATGGTGTTTGCTGTAGGTCCTGCTGGAACAGGAAAAACATACACCGCTGTAGCGCTTGCTGTAAAAGCGCTCAAAGAAAAGCGGGTCAAGAAGATTATCTTAACGCGTCCAGCTGTTGAAGCGGGTGAAAATCTCGGTTTTCTCCCTGGGGACATGAAGGAAAAATTAGATCCTTACTTACAGCCGCTTTACGACGCGCTCACCGACATGATTCCTCCTGAAAAGGTCGCCGAATTCTTGGAAAAAGGCGTGATCGAGGTTGCTCCTCTCGCATTTATGCGTGGAAGGACTTTAGACAAAGCTTTTGTCATCCTTGATGAAGCACAAAACACGACGATTCCTCAAATAAAAATGTTCTTGACTCGGATGGGGCGGGATGCAAAGTACATTATCACAGGAGACGAAACCCAAGTGGACCTCCCCTACAGACAGAAGTCAGGACTTGTTCATGTTTTAAATATACTCAAGGATGTCGAAGGTATTTCTACAATTAGACTTACCGGAGTTGACGTAATGAGGCACAGACTTGTACGTGCAGTAATAACCGCTTTTGAAAAAGATGAACAAGGATGGATGTGAAATCTGCCACTCCCATAACGAAGACTGATTTCAATTTTTCAGGCCAAACCTCGGCATACTTCGGAAAGGTCCGTGACATGTACGGCATAGGCGACGACCTGATGGTTGCTGTAGTCTCAGACCGAATTAGCGCCTTCGATGTCGTAATGCCTCGCGGAATCCCTTTTAAAGGTCAGGTACTTAACGGTGTCGCTGCTACTTTCTTAGATTCTGTATCGGACATCATCACCACTTGGAAATTGGCCACCCCAGACCCAAATGTAACGATCGGGTATCGGTGCAAGCCTATTCGCTTAGAAATGGTCATCAGAGGATATCTTACAGGTCACGCTTGGCGCGAATATGCTTTGGGAAAGAGAACGTTGTGTGGAGTGACTATGCCCGAAGGAATGAAGGAGCACGATCGTTTCCCCGCCCCCATCATTACGCCTGCGACGAAAGCAGAAGAAGGGCACGACGAAGACATGTCCTCTGCAGACATCCTTTCTAGAAACATTGTGACTCCTGAGATCTATGCCGAATTAGAGCGGGTGACCCATGCGCTCTTCGCAAGAGGAACAGAAATGGCTTCAGAAAAAGGCCTCATACTCGTGGATACAAAATATGAGTTTGGCATGAGAAATGACAAGCTTGTTCTCATTGATGAGATTCACACGCCAGATAGCTCCAGATATTTTTACAAAGAGGGTTATTTAGATCGCCAAGAAAAAGGCGAACCCCAGAAACAACTCAGCAAGGAATTTGTTCGAGAATGGCTGATGTCACATGACTTTATGGGACTTGAAAATCAAAGTCCTCCTGAACTAGACGACGAATTTATCTCAGTCGTTACTACAAGATATATTGAACTCTACGAGAAAATTACGGGTGACGTATTTCATTGCGAAGATTCTATTTCACCGCTCACCAGGATAGAACACAACGTTGAAGAATGGCTTTCTAAAAGATGAGTCGCAGAAAGAACAAATCTGAGCCGTGGCGAGACGACGCGATAGAAGCTGTTAGAAATCTGAGAGCAGGGAATGTCATTGTGCATGCTTCAGATACGGTTTGGGGTATTGCATGCGATTCTACAAACCCCGAAGCAGTGCGCAAACTTCGAATGCTGAAAAACAGATCCGAAGCTTCACCCATCCTTATTTTGGTGGCTGATGAAGGGCAAATCGAAAAGCACTTTGAGCATGTACCCGATGCCGTTTGGGACCTCTTTGAGCACAACGACAGACCCACCACTGTTGTCCTGCCTGGAGGAAAAGGTGTAGACGAGAGCATTCTCGCCGAAGACGGATCATTGGGAGTCCGTCTGGTAAGGGACCCATGGATGGAATTTGTAGCCAATGGACTGGGACGTCCCATTGCGAGTACTTCCGCAAATATATCTGGATCACCTACACCTACCAATTTCGACGCAATTGACTCAGAAATCATTGAGGGAGCAGACTTTGTCAGCGCTCACAGGCGGACTGACCGAACTGTAAATATGTCATCCTTCATCGTATCTTTTGACACATCAGAAAGATTTAAAATTCTTCGGGACTAACTCTAGTGAAAAACGAATCTCTCGATTAGCTTTGCATCCCATTTGCACCTATTGTGAATTACGAAAAAGCCCTCAAACACAAAGTCTTTAAAGCCATCGGCAAAACTGCTGACCGGCGCGGTGAACGTGCTTTTGTCATCGGAGGATATGTTCGTGATTTAATTATTGAGAGACCTTCAAATGACATTGACATTGTTACTGAAGGCAAAGGGATCGATCTTGCAAAAGCTGTAGCAAAAGAACTTGGCATAAAGAATGTCAATGTCTTTAAGACCTATGGCACCGCGATGTTCAACTACGGAAACCTAGAAATCGAATTTGTCGGTGCTCGAAAGGAATCGTACTCCAAAGAGAGTCGGAAACCCATCGTTGAAGATGGCACACTTGAAGACGACCAAAACCGACGCGACTTCACGATTAATGCAATGGCACTTTCTTTGAATTCAAAGAACTACGGAGACCTAATAGATCCTTTTAATGGGCTAAGAGATATAGACCTCGGGGTGATTCGCACGCCATTGGACCCGGATATCACATTCAGTGATGACCCCCTCAGAATGATGAGAGCGGTACGTTTTGCCACCCAGCTTGGATTTACAATCGTACCTGAAAGCTTAGATGCGCTGAAGCGAAATGCGGAACGTCTGGACATTATCTCTTTGGAGAGAATCCATACGGAACTCAATAAAATAATCCTCACGAACAAACCGGGAAAAGGCTTTAAAATTCTTGCAAATACTGGCTTATTGGACCGTTTCTTCCCAGAGATGGTGGACTTGCAAGGGGCGGAAAAAAGAGATGGCATAGGACACAAAGACAACTTTTTTCACACCCTGCAAGTTCTCGAAAACGTATGTGCAAAAAGTGATGATTTATGGCTCCGTTGGGCTGCCATACTTCACGACATTGCCAAACCTCCTACAAAGCGTTTCGACAAAAAGAACGGCTGGACCTTCCATGGTCATGAAGACAAAGGCGCCAGAATGGTTCCCGTGATTTTCTCTCGTCTGAAGCTTCCAATGGATGCAAAGATGAAGTTTGTTCAAAAGCTCGTCTTGTTGCACCTTCGCCCCATCGCTCTCACAAAAGAGATCGTGACAGATAGTGCGATCCGAAGACTGCTGAACGAAGCCGGAGATGACATTGACGCATTGATGATTCTTTGCCGAGCAGATATAACTTCTAAAAATGAAGCCAAAGTCTATAGATATCTTAAAAACTATGACATTGTCGTCAAAAAGCTCAAGGAAGTAGAAGGCAATGACTCGGTGAGAAATTTCCAACCACCTGTCACAGGTGAGATGATCATGAAGACCTTCGGGATTCCTCCTTCGCGACCGATTGGAGATATCAAAAAAGCCATCAAAGAGGCGATCCTTGAAGGAGACATCAAAAACAATCGCGAAGAAGCATTTGATCTCATGCTCAAACTCGGTGCAGAGATGGGACTG
>JAQCID010000094.1 GCA_027618855.1 Bacteroidota bacterium
ATAACTATTATCCCAGAAGATGAGAGGCCAAGAATTTGGGAGGATATGTTATCCGCTCCCATTTGGGCTATTATGCTGACTTTTATAATGGGATTTTTTGCCATATTAAGTAGGGGTTTACGATGGTTGTTATTGCTAGAGCCTATGGGTTACAAAGCTTCAGGCTTCAGGGCAGTGTGTGCTGTAGCCTTTGGGTATCTCGCAAACACATTCGTTCCCAGATCGGGAGAACTAGCCCGCTGTGCCGCCCTAAATTCCACCGATGATATTCCAGTAAATAAACTTATAGGCACTGTAATTACAGAGAGAGTTGTGGATTTTATAATGCTCTTTCTTTTCATGTCGGTTGCTCTATTAACAAATTTAGATGCCGTAATTCGCTTACTGAGTAAAATACCCTTTCCCGATGGCTCTGTTTTGCAAAATTCAATTATTGCATTTGTCCTCATACTACTATTAATTATTGTTGTGTTCATTATTAAACGAATCATTAAGGCTGAAAGTTCTCTTCAAAAGAAAATTGCGCAATTTTTATCCGGCATTGGGCAGGGAATAAAAAGTGTTCTCTTGATGAAACGTCGCATTGCATTCGTTTTGCATACGTTTTTCATTTGGATCATGTACTTCTTGATGTCTTATGGGCTTTTCATTTCTATGGATGGTTCGCGTGGAATTGGCATTTTCGAATCAGTATGGGTTATGGTATCGGGGGGGGTCGGGATGGTTTTTCCTGCACCAGCAGGCATAGGTTCTTATCAGATGGCAGTTGAACTGGGATTTCAATCATTAGGTAAAGCAGATGGAGTAGGTCTTTCAGTTGGAAATGTAGTTTGGTTGACCCAAACAGGAATGATTATTATTGTTGGCACGCTAGGCTATTTTTTCTTGGCTGCATATCGTGTTTCTTTGAAGAAGTCCAAACCTGAATGATGTCCCCTTGCACGTTATCTGAATTACTTGAATTAAGATCCACATGGGCTTCTGAAGGGGAGCGTGTTGTCTTTACAAATGGCGTTTTTGATCTACTTCATGTAGGTCATCTTCATTCTTTGGAATCCGCTAAATCTTATGGAACTCGGCTTGTTGTGGGGATCAACTCTGACTCCAGCGTGCGTGAGCTTAGCAAAGGTCCAGACCGTCCTATACATAGCGACAGGGATAGAGCCAAACTCCTTTCTTCCCTTACGTGTGTAGATGCAGTCATAGTTTTCTCCGAAAACACACCGCTAGAATTAATAACGGCGCTCTCACCTGATGTTCTCGTCAAGGGCGGCGACTATGATCCCACATGTGAAGATCGATCTCACTCGCGTTATATCGTCGGTTCACATGAAGTTCGACGTGCTGGAGGTTTAGTCCACACGATCTCACTCTTGCCCGGACATAGCACAACAGCAATTCTAAATAAGTAATCGCTTAGATTTCTTCCTCCTCCAGAAACTTGGTGGTGAAGTTTCCAGAGCGAAATTTTTCATTTTTCATCAAACGCTGATGAAATGGAATCGTAGTCTTGACACCTTCAATGATGTATTCATCAAGCGCACGTCCCATTTTTGTGATCGCTTCCTCACGGGTTTGGGCCACCACGATGAGTTTCGCAATCATACTGTCATAGTAAGGAGGGATGCGGTAACCTGCGTACACGTGAGTGTCTATACGTACGCCATGACCTCCAGGTTGATTGTAATGTGTGATCGTTCCGGGGCAAGGTGCAAAGTTTCGGTCCGGATCCTCTGCGTTAATTCGACACTGAATCGCATGCATGGTAGGGAAATGATTGCGCCCACTTATTTTCTCTCGAGCTGCAAGCTTAATCTGCTCCTTGACGAGGTCGTAATTGATGACCTCCTCTGTGATTGTGTGTTCGACTTGAATCCGCGTATTCATCTCCATAAAGTAGAAATCCCTGTTTGCATCAACAAGAAATTCAACGGTTCCCACACCTTCATATTTAACTGCTTCAGCAGCTTTTATTGCAGCTTCGCCCATCTTTTCACGGAGTTTATTCGTGATAAATGGAGAAGGCGTTTCTTCAACTAGTTTTTGATGGCGACGCTGTATCGAACAATCTCGTTCAGATAAGTGACAGGCCTTGCCACGGTAGTCCGAAGCAATTTGTATTTCTATGTGACGAGGCTCGACGATGAATTTCTCCATATACATTGCATCGTTGCCAAACGCTGCAGCAGCTTCTCGCCTCGTGTTTTCCCATGCATAAGCCAACTCTTCGTCATTGTTGCACATCGCCATACCCTTGCCTCCGCCTCCAGCAGTCGCTTTAATCATGATGGGATACCCCATGTCATTTGCACATTTCTGCGCCTCCTCATAGGTTTCAAGAATGCCATCAGATCCTGGGATGGTAGGTACACCTGCATTCTTCATAGTAGTCTTTGCAGCTGCCTTATCTCCCATAGAATCAATCATCTCAGGGCTAGCTCCGATGAATTTGATGTCATTTTCTCTACAAATTCTAGAGAAAGCGGAGTTTTCAGATAGGAATCCGTATCCTGGATGAATTGCGTCTGCATTGGTGATTTCTGCGGCAGCAATGATGTTGGGGATATTAAGGTAACTCTCGGCACTTTTAGGAGGCCCTATACAAACGGCTTCATCAGCAAACCTTACAGGCAGGCTGTCTTTGTCGGCAGTAGAATAGACCGCTACGGTAGCGATGCCCATTTCTCTGCATGTTCGAATCACGCGTAATGCGATTTCGCCTCTATTTGCAATGAGGATTTTCTTAAACATGACTTTGAGTTTAAGGGTTAAATCAAGTAGGGTCGACGATGAATAAAGGCTGGTCGTATTCCACAGGATTGTTATCCTCAACAAGGAATTTTACGATTTTACCAGTTACTTCAGACTCGATTTCGTTGAACAGTTTCATCGCTTCAATCACGCAAACCACATCACCTTCTTTAATTCTGTCCCCCACATCTTTGAATGGGTCTTTATCTGGGCTTGATCGGCGATAAAATGTACCGATCATAGGAGACTTCACTTCAATGAGATGGGAAGTGTCCTCAGAAACGTTTGAAGGTACAGGCTCAACAGGTCCTTTTGTCTCAACTGTACGTATTACAACAGGTGCCGCTATTTGATCAGTAAAGTCTAAAGGAACGTTTATGCTCTGAACAGGAATGTCTTCACCTCCTCTTCTACGTCCTTTCGGCATCTCAGACTTGATGATTATTTTAAAGTCCTTCTGTTCTATTTCAACTTCAGTCACACCGATTTTCGCGATGAACTTGATGAGGTCTTGAATTTCAGTTATTTTCATGATATCATGATTTTCAGGTTGGAAAGATAATACCTGAAAGTTAAGATTTAGCGTTGTATGCCCATTTCAAGTAAATAGACCCCCAAGTGAAGCCACCTCCAAATGCAGCCAAAATAAGATTGTCACCTTTTTTTAATTGCGATTCCCAATCTCTAAGGCACAATGGAATTGTTGCTGCTGTTGTGTTTCCGTAGTTCTGGATGTTGATCATTACTTTCTCTTTGTCCACTCCCATACGCCTTTGAGTTGCGTCTATAATCCTAAGATTTGCTTGGTGCGGTACGAGCCACGCCACATCATCTCCAGTCAGTCCATTTCTCTCCATGATTTCGTAACTCACATCAGCCATTCCTGTAACTGCGGCTTTAAACACGGGTTTCCCATCTTGGTATAAAAAGTGCAT
The DNA here is from genome assembly GCA_027618855.1 of Bacteroidota bacterium. GTDB lineage: Bacteria > Bacteroidota > Bacteroidia > Flavobacteriales_D > Sanyastnellaceae > UBA974. The sequence continues at coordinate 3,687 of JAQCID010000094.1, forward strand.
TTTCTTGTCCACAGTTTCGTGTGATGCAGGATTCAAAGACCCTCCGGCTTCCTGACGCAGTGAATTTGCCCCTTCTCCATCGCAGTAATGGATGTGGTCGATGATTCCATCATCATCTTCACTTGGTTCTAACAAGACAGCTCCGGCACCGTCTCCGAACAGAACACAAGTAGTGCGATCTGTGTAGTCCACGATTGAACTCATTTTGTCAGCGCCCACAATGACGACTTTCTTGTAAGTCCCATTTTCAATAAATTGCGTACCTGTGGTGAGTGCAAATAGGAATCCTGAACAAGCGGCACTTAAATCGAATCCCCATGCATTTGTAGCCCCAGCTTTGTGCGCTATAAGATTTGCTGTTGAAGGGAAAAGCATATCAGGCGTAACGGTTGCGGTGATAATGACGTCTATTTCAGTAGGGTCAATACCTCGTTTTTTACAAAGTTCCTTCACCGCTTCAGCCCCCATAAACGACGATGCTTTTGTAGGATCCTTCAAGATATGACGTTGCGAGATCCCCGTACGAGATTTTATCCACTCGTCGTTTGTATCGACCATTTTTGATAGGTCTGCATTTGTAAGTGTATCCTCAGGGACGTATCCCGCTACAGATGTAATTGCTGCTCGCATGAAATTATTATTGTTGGCCAAAGTTATACGGCTAACTCGTAGACTTTGATGAATTCGTCAGGAGTCTTAACGTTGTTTGGTGGATAACCATGAGTAAATAAAACGCTAACAAATAGAAAAAGGGGGCAGAAGCCCCCTTCAATTCGTAAGAGAATAAACAATCGTTACCCCCAATAAAGTTTACGCTTCTTCGCGTTCCATCACAACTTTACCCTTGTAGTAAAGCTTTCCTTCATGCCAGTGGGCACGATGAAACATATGTGGTTGACCAGTTGTAGGGCAGGTGCTTACGTTAGGTGCTGTTGCCTTGTAGTGCGTACGACGTTTACGTGTACGCGTACTACTCTGCCGGTTTTTTGGATGTGCCATTTCGGTGTTTTTACAATTTCTTCAATGCGTCCCAACGAGGGTCCGTTTGTTTTTTACTTTCTATTTCTGAATCATTCATCGTGTAACCGAGCATATTTGGATCGCAATCGGATTCATTTTCATGAACTCGGTGAGTAGGTCGAGAGACATGAGCCATCTCGTAAATGGTTTGGCTTATATCTAATTCAAACTCATTTTTACCTAAGATCCACAACGCGTCGGAATACTCAGTTTCATCTCCATAACGAATTGCGATTTGCTCTTCGTGTTGAAGCGGAAAGGAAAGTTCCTCTAGACAACGTCCACAAGGTTCCTTCCAAGTAAGATTTAGTGAAAGGCGTAAGGTCATCGTAGTGACCGAATACTCTAACACTATATCCAAAATGCCTTGGGCACTCTGGATTTCTGATTCAGGGAAGCAAGCAAAGAACTCAGGATCCACGTCCATTCGGAATTCGTGATTCCCAGGCTTAAGACCCATAAATGGGATTTTATAGTTTGCCAAAGGATTCATTCCGTCCAAATTTCGGGACGGCAAAGATAGTGTATAGATAGCTGCTTCCCAATAATTTTCTACAATTAACGTCTAGAGTCTCGGTAATCGCGTTTAGGGGGTGCGATTTCTAGTGGATTTGACGTTAATTCTTTGTGCTCTAGTCTGCTTTTATGAATATCCTGAGCAAGAAATATCGCTGTGCGCATTGAGTCTGGAGATGCTGTGCCTTTGCCTGCGATATCAAACCCCGTCCCATGATCTGGGCTTGTTTTAACAAATTGTGACCCTGCCGT
>JAQCID010000095.1 GCA_027618855.1 Bacteroidota bacterium
TTCTCAAGTTTATCTCCTTCATAAACGTCAAATAAGGATACTTTGCTCAAGATTTTATTTTCTGCTTTAAAAGCAACTTCTTTAATCACTTCAAAACTGACACCTTTGTCAAGAATGAATGACAGATCTCTTTTTACAGAAGGGAATTTAGGGAGGTCTTTCGCAACAAGTTTTCTTTTCTTCCGAGCTTTTAAAAGCGGTTTAACGAGTAAGTCAGCCCAAAATACAGGTGCGTCAACGTTACACGTTTTTGTCACATCTGGGTGTACTTGTCCAAATCTACCGATCACATTGTTCCCGATTTTAATCAGATTCCCCTCCAGTAGCAATCCACCTTCATCCACCATTTCGCTCACTTTGGAGCGTACGCCTACTTGCTCAAGCAATGCGCCTACGGCTTCCTTCAGCGTGAACATATCTACATGTTCGTCGTGTGAATTCCAGTTTACAGGCACTTTGCGCCCCGTCACCCAGAGACTTAAATGTTCCGTTTCTTTATACCCTTGTGTCTGACCTTTTTCATGGACCTGGTACGTCCTTCCTAACTCGAAAAACCTCAAATCTGTTGATTTGTAATTTCGGTTTCTAGAAATCGCTTCAAGACCCTGAAAAAGCAATGACTGCCTCATCACTCCCAAATCTCCACTAAGAGGATTCAGGATTTCTACTGTTTTCGACGGATCCAAATCACCATCTTTCACGCATTCAGCATAACTTGATTTTGTCAGAGAATTTGACATGATCTCATTAAATCCACGGGATACAAGTGTTGAACTTAAGCCAAAAAGAATATCTTCTCTGTCTGGTCCAGTAGGAATCTCCAGTGTACTTGATATGCGCGTAGGGATGTTGATTTGGTCAAAGCCATGTATCCTCAGAATCTCCTCAACAACGTCAGCAGGACGCGTAACATCGCTTCTGTATGCAGGAACCATCAAGTTTAATTTGCCTTCACTTTTTCCAATCACCTCTATGTCTAAAGACTTTAAAATGGACATCACATGCGTCCGATCGAGTGTTTGCCCGATCAACTTGTCCAACATTTCCCATTCAAGTTCAATTTGATACCCCAGTGAGATTCCAGTTTCACCTAATTCTATTGCCCCCACAACCTTGCCTCCGCTCCATTCACAAATGAGTTCGGCGGCTCTCTCTCCAGCGGCTTGAATTAAATTGGGATCTACTTCTCTTTCAAATCTGAATGATGCATCTGTAGATAGACCATGTCTCTTTGCTGATTTTCGAATCGAAACAGGATTGAAGAAAGCGGATTCTAGTAGGATGCGTTTCGTGTCATTGCTCACGCCATGTTTCTCGCTTCCAAAGATCCCAGCGATACACATTGCTTCATTTGCATCCGCAATCACTAAATCACTTTCATGGAGTTCTCGTTTTTCTCCATCAAGCGTGGTGATCTTCTCGTCTTTTGAAGCAAGTCTTACGCTGAGTCCTCCCTGAATGGTGTCAGCATCGAATGCATGCAGAGGTTGGCCTAACTCGTGCAGGACGTAATTTGTTGCATCTACGACATTGTTTATAGGTGAACATCCGATACTCTTTAGAAATCTTTGAGCGTGATCAGGTGAGGGCCCCATTGTAATCCCTTCAATCTCAATTAATGTATATCTAGGTGCCAACTCCGAAACACTTGCTTCTACTTCTGCTTTAAATCCAGCACTTAACCCCTTTTCGAAGTCAATGTTCATGCTCTTCAGCATGGTGACTTCACGAAGACCTTTTTGAGTGAATTCTTGAACGGTTCCGTGTAATAGCCCAGCTCTAAGATCCCTTGCGACACCCAAATGTCCCATGGCATCATTTCTGTTTGGTGTCAGACCTATTTCTAACACGGAATCAGAACCCACTCCAAATACTTCACTTAAAGCAGTTCCGGGTCTCCACTTTTCGTTAAGTTCAATAATACCACCATTTGGTTCTCCAATTCCGACTTCCTCTGCACCGCATAACATCCCATTGCTTACCTCGCCACGTATTTTCCCTTTTTTAATTTTAAAGGCGTCTCCATCTTCGGGGAAAAGTTCTGTTCCAACCTTAGCCACGACAACTTTTAATCCTGTTGCTGCATTTGGTGCTCCGCAAACGATGTCCAATGGCTCGCTCTCTCCAACATCCACTTTGCAACAACGAAGTCTGTCCGCATTTGGATGTTGTTCACAGTGAATAATAGCCCCCACAACGAGCCCTCGCAATCCACCTTGAATATCATCCACCGTTTCTACGCCTTCGATTTCGAGTCCGGTTGCAGTTAATACAGTGGCCGCATCCATGGCGGTCAGTTGCAAATCTAAGAATTCATTTATCTTTCTATAGGATACCTTCATAACTGCTTTTATTGTGAGGCTAAGTTACTAACTTTGCGTCTCCAAATCGGGATGTAGCTCAGTTGGTAGAGTGCGCGTCTGGGGGACGTGAAGTCGCAGGTTCAAGTCCTGTCATCCCGACTGTTTACTGAGTGCTGTTGCGCTCATTATTTTGTAAGGTATATCGTAGAAATGAATAACAAGTAAAAGGTTGAGATTCGCAGTGTAATTTTACCGCAACTAAGAAGTGAATATGGATTTTGAATTCGAACGGGAGTGGAATAAACTTTTAAAATTGATGCTGGAAAGGTTTGGCGATCAGCCAGATGTCACCGCCATCGTTTTTGCAGTCGGGCTTCAGGAAGTCTCTCTCGGCCCACGAGATTATAAAAAAGACGAGAAAGTAAACCTGATGCATGTTGGGGTTTGCACATTACTTGAGCCACTGGGGTACTACAAAGCTTTGGGACTTGATGAAGATGGTTGGCCTCATTTTGAGAGGATAGGCGAGTTGCCAGAATTAGATTCTGACGAACAAGAACTCATGATGAAGCGTCAACTTATCGAATACTTCGCGGCCTGGATCTCGGATTAATTCAGTTATTCTACGATAACTTCCTCCTCGTTCGTAATCATCTCTTCAATCTTGATGAGTCCGGACCCATAAAGAGAACCTTTTGTAGCCTCTATATCTAAGACTGCGAAACCTGCTTGTCCTCCGACATACATGTCAGAAAAGTTAAAGGAGACAAACCCTTCTTCTGATGTTGTTTGAGTGGTGTCAAACCTAGGCTCACCAACGAAATCTTCATCCAAAGACCCCAAAGCATACAAGCGAACATCACATCCAGCTACTGGAATCTTTTCACCGACTTCGTTTACACGATACACCTGAATATTTGCGATCGTAGGGTCAATTTCATAGCAACTAGAAATAGCAATTGCGATTGCTGCGAGAGTGAATATGGGAAATAGGCGGTTCATTGCAGGTAGGGTTATAACTTAGCGGATTGAATTCCAAGGAACACAAATATCATGAAAAAATCTCAGACACAAACATTTTTAGGGACATTCGCTATCATTTTAGCTGCGTTTTTTATGATGTCCGCTTCTGGATGTGATCAGAAAGCCCCCTCTAACTCGCCGCGTAAAGCCATAATTCACACGGATTTAGGCGATATTACCGTGGTCTTGTCTGATTCTACTCCCGAACATCGAGATAATTTTATAAAATTGGCCCAAGAGGGTTTTTACGACAATCTTCTTTTTCATCGTGTGATGAAGGGGTTTATGGTTCAAGGGGGAGATCCGAAAAGTTTGGATGCTGATTCTGGGGTGCGTTTGGGTGGCGGAGGTCCAGGGTATACACTTGAAGCGGATATGAGATCAGACCTCGTTCATATTAAAGGCGCTCTTGCCGCTGCAAGACAACCCGACAATGTAAACCCTGAGATGAATTCATCAGGCAGTCAGTTTTATATCGTACAAGGCAAAACATGGAAGCCTGGTGAGCTTAAGAGCTTAGAGAGTAAGATACAAGCACAATTTCCAGACTTTGCTTACACTGAAGAGATGAAAACACACTATTCTGAAATAGGAGGGACTCCATTTTTAGATATGAATTACACTGTATTTGGTCTTGTAATTGATGGATTAAATATTCTTGATTCGATTGCTGCCGTTAAAGTTGCATCAGGGAATAGACCCGTTGAGGATGTTAAATTTACTGTTGAAGTTTTGAAATAATGAAGGAGGAATTAGATGCATTGCTCATCGATATCGAAAGCAGAAGCTTTGATTCTGCGGACCAAGTAGAAGCATTTCGAATAGAATTCATCGGTCGCAATGGGAAGATGAAAGATCTCATGGCTCAGTTTAGAAGCGTAGCTCCTGAACTCAAACGCGAACTCGGTCCGCTTATTAATCAAGTGAAAGGTGCTGTAGAAGCAAGAGTCGCCCAAGAACAATCAAATTTCAACAGCAAAGAAGCTGCAAACGCAAGTGGCATTGATTTGTCACGTCCTGCGGGTGGGGTTCCACTGGGTACGCATCACCCACTTCAGGTAGTGCGTCGAGAAATCGTCAGCATCTTTAAGAACATGGGATATGGCGTTGTGGAAGGGCCGGAAATCGAAGATGATTGGCATGTATTTAGTGGACTCAACTTCCCTCCAGAGCATCCTGCCAGAGATATGCAGGACACCTTTTTTGTGGAGCGAAATCCAGACCTCCTTTTAAGAACGCATACAAGTTCTGTCCAAGTAAGAGAAATGGAGAGACGTAAGCCTCCCATGAGGATCATCATGCCTGGGAGAGTGTTTCGGAACGAAGCTGTTTCTGCTCGCGCCCATTGTATGTTTCACCAGATTGAAGGGCTGTATATAGATGAAGATGTTTCTTTTGCGGATCTTAAACAGAACTTGCTTCATTTTGCGAAACTATTTTTCGGTCCAGAAACAAAGATTCGTTTAAGACCTTCTTACTTTCCTTTCACTGAGCCCAGTGCTGAAGTGGATGTGTATTGGGGCTTAGAAACAGAGGTGGATAAGCGGATTACCAAAGGCACTGGTTGGCTAGAAATTCTCGGGTGTGGCATGGTTGACCCTCATGTTTTAGAGGCAAATGGCATTGATTCAAAAAAGTACAGTGGTTTTGCTTTTGGAATGGGCATTGAGCGCATCACGATGCTTAAATATCAAATCTCAGACCTTCGACTTTTCTTTGAGAATGACAAGCGTTTCTTAGATCAATTCAGTGGAGAGCGCTAATGCAACTTTAAATCGTTGCAAGAGATAATGTTTACTTTGCGTGCGGGAGATCTAAAACGACTGAATGACCTCCGATTTGATTGTATTCTAGCAGGACTCTTCCTGCCATTCTTTCGGCCTGTTCAAAAACCGGAGACCAAATAGGGGAGGATGAATTTCCCGAAAAAAGCGCTTTCAATTCTTGTGTGGCAGAACTCGACGCTCCCTCAAACATAATTCGGACGCCTCTCCAATCATTTCTTATGGTTGCCTTTAAAGGAGATTCAGGTTCTTGGGACACATCTGCGGGAAGCAAACGTCTCAGTGTAATTAAGAGTAGGGGGAGCAGTCCTTCAGGAGCTTCAGGAGCTTTTTCATCATTTTCCAAATCC
>JAQCID010000096.1 GCA_027618855.1 Bacteroidota bacterium
TAGATCAATTGGGCGTTGCAGTCAGGACGGGACACCACTGCACGGAACCGCTGATGGACTGGTATAAAATCCCAGGCACGGTTCGGGCAAGTTTCGGAGCGTACAATACTTTTGACGAAATAGACGCGTTGGTTGCTGCTTTAGAAAGAGCCATAAAGATGTTGAAATAGGTTAACCCTCCCGCTTAATGTTTAAGAAAATAGCGGAATAAACGCATGGAAATCATCAGGATTGCCGATTGTTTCAAATTAAATACCTTAGCGTTATGGAAAACATGAAATTGTTAGAGGCACGCCAAAACGAAATTGTTGAGGAGTTTTCTATGTTCGGCGATTGGATGGAGAAGTATGAGCACATCATAGAGATGGGCAAAGAACTAAATCCACTCGCGAAGAGTGACAAAACGGAAGACAATTTAATTCGAGGTTGTCAAAGCAGGGTTTGGCTTGCCGCACGAAAAGACGAAGACGGAAACGTACATTTCTCTGCCGACAGCGACGCGATTATCACAAAGGGGCTGGTGGCTTTAATGGTGAGGGTTTTAAGTGATGCAGCACCTGAAGACATCGCGAAAGTAGATTTACACTTCTTAGAAGATATAGGGTTGAATACACATTTAAGTCTGACACGTTCGAATGGCCTTGCCTCTATGGTAAAACAAATGAAGATGTACGGACTTGTTTTTTCTGCACGTTCTTAACCAAGATATACCATTGCGATGTTATCGTTCCTGTCAAATTTAAATCCAGATTTTAAGAAACTACTCTCAGGGAGTGGTTTGGTCATGGCATTTAAGGTTGCAGGAGCAGGAGCAGGATATGTTTTTGCCTATTTGATCACAACAAATTACGGAGCGGAAACCTTTGGAGTCTTTGAATTGAGCTTGACCGTCCTCACAATCGCGACGGTGGTTGGAAGTCTAGGTTTGGACGGTGCTTTGGTCAGATTTATCCCAGAATTCATTGAGAAGAAAGCGCCCGGACACCTGAGAAAGGTATATGGATATGCACTTTCTCTCGCAATGCCGTTTTCAATGGTGCTTGCGGCCTTACTCTATGTGTTTTCAGATGATCTCGCCCTTAAATTTGGGAATGAGTTGTTGGGAGATCCCTTTAGAGTCACGGCTTTTTTGGTTCCATTTTCAACGTGGTTTGGCATAAATTCTGAAGCATTTAGGGGGATGCGGCGTATGATTGAATACAGCGTTTTGCAAAGGGGAACAGTGATTTTACTTGCGATAGCATCCTTTTTCAGCTTCAAGTACTTTGCAATAGAACTGGCGGACAATGTAGTGCCTTTAATTGCTTTTGGAATCGGATTGGTTTTGCTGGCCCTCATCTCAGGAATCGTCACTCCCAAAAGGCTAAGCCAAACGGTCTCACTTACTTCCAGCGATAAATTCATAAAACCCTTAGAGATTAAGCCGTTGCTTGTAGTGGCATTCCCCATGCTCATGAGCACCTCGATGTTCATGATCATGAATTGGACAGATACCATTATGATCGGGTACTATCGGGACGAGTCCCAAGTCGGAGTTTACCGTCTCGCTTTTAAAGTGGCCAACTTAATCACATTTACGCAGTTTGCGATAAGCAGTATCGCGGCCCCAATGTTCAGCTCGTTTTTCGCGAAAAATGATTTGGAAGGGATGAAAAAAATCACGAGAAACATCGGCTACATGAACCTCGCGATTAGCACACCGATTTTCATACTGATGTTGATTTTCCCTTCTTTCGTATTGGACTTTTTCGGGGAAGAATTTTCTGCGGGAGTGGCTCCACTGATTGTTCTTGCCATAGGCCAAATTATTAACGCCATATGTGGGCCTGTGATGTACATTCTTACGATGACCGGAAAAGAAAAGAAGGCACGCAACATCATCATTGTTGCTTCTGTAATTAATATCTGTTTAAATTTTTATTTGATCCCGATTCACGGTCTTATGGGCGCAGCATATGCAACGGCGGTAAGCACAATCGTTTGGAACGTTTTGGCTGTAATACAAATAAAAAAGGAGTACGGATTTATTTCGATCCCTCACCCGTTTTAATTAAGATTGTTTGCCTCTTTTTCTAATCGAAGAACTTCTTTTGCAAACGCTTTCATGTTCTCATCTCTAACAGGCGCGGAAGGCGGAAACTTTTCTTGTCGGTGATCCACCTGCACACCGTTTTTCCAAAACCTAAAGCAAACGTGCGGGCCTGTTGCAAGACCAGTGCTTCCGACGAGACCTATTGTTTGGCCTTGACGAACCCGATCTCCGACGGCACATTTCCGCTTACTCATATGCAGATACTGAGTCTCGTAGGTATTGTTGTGGCGAATCTTCACGTAATTCCCATTGTTATTCGTGTAAGCAGACTTGATAATAACGCCATCGCCAACAGCTAAAATCGGCGTTCCTGTAGCCGCTGCATAATCAGTGCCTAGATGCGGTTTTATTGTTTTTAAAACAGGATGAAAACGTTTTTTATTAAATGAGCTTGAGATTCTTGAGAACTCTACAGGAGATTTAAGAAACGCTTTCCTTAACGAGGCGCCTTGAGGGTCAAAATAATCCTCCCCATCTCCTTGATTAAATAGATATGCCTGCAATGGTTCACCGTGATGTGTGAAGCTAGATGAAAGGATGACGGGAATCCCTACAGGCTTGCCATTTGAAATTATGTGGGAGTAATAAACGTCAAAAACATCACCCTTCTGAACGTGCGTAAAGTCGATTGTCCAAGCGTATACCCCTGCCATCGAAATAGAGAGGCTAGAGGGCGCTCCCAACGCTTCTAAATCCAAATAGAGTGACCGAGATATTTCGCCCTGAACACGATGATATAAGGTGTCTACTGGATGAGATCCAAGTCGAGCTCCCAAGGTGTCTCCCAGAGAAAAAACGACATAATCGATGGCATTTCTCTCGTAAATCAACCATGCGGGGATGTTCAAGGAGTCAGAGGTCGAAGCAATCCACCAACGACTGTTTGCTCTCATCTTTCGAACATCATACACATCCTTCGCGTTTGCTGCAAGCGTAGCAACCTTCCCTGATCCAAACTTATATGCATCTAGAATATGAGAAAGTGACTGCCCCTCTTTTACGCGTCCAGAATCCACCACGAGACTGCCCCAAACTACCCCAAACCTGATTTCAGGATCGGGATCTTGATGGGGACCGATAAAATCACCATTGTTGCGCCCATTTTGTGTGTTTGTTTCGTCATTCAAACAACCTGAAAGTGCAAAGAGACATCCAAGGAAAACAAAAATACGATTCATGAAATTTTAGCTATTAATGCCGAATATTTCTTTTTTCACCCAGGTTTTGCCCCAGTCCTCCAGTTCTTGCTCACTCCATAATTCTGGAAAGAAAATCCGTTTTTGAAAACGAGGAGGAAGGTATTTCTGCCAATTCGTTCCTCCTGTAGCGGCGATGTCTTCTGGATTGCGTTGAAGATAGCGAACAGCAGATTTATAATGTGCGAGAGTCCAATTGATATTGACATTCACGTCGAGCCAGCGCATTTCATGTCTGAGCTCATCCTTGAATTTATCATCGCTAGAAAAGGTCAATGAAGCCGCGGCAGACCGAATATTTGCTGAAAAATACTCCTCCGCCATGTCAAGAAGTTCACTGTCGTATTTCTTCTCAAACTGCTTCAGAGTGAGGGTTTTTGTGCCAGACTTAAGTTCGGATGCTCCTTCACGCCAGTATAGATGTTTGAAAACGTGTGGCAGATCCTCAATTGAGGGGTTTGAAAATTTCTCTCGGTGATTTTGGTGAGCGATTCGGTCAATCGATGTTGAGCAAATCTCAATCTTTCGGTATTGCGCACTTTGGAAACCACTTGCGGGAAGCAAAGACATCCGGAATTTTAAAAACTCTCCGGCATCCATCCCGTCTACCATAATGTCAAAACTACTTGTGAGCGCCTCAAAGTATCTATTTATTCTTCGAACTCTCTCAAGAAGAAAGCCGGGGGTGAGCTCACCCGCTTTGACACTATGAGCCACCCGATCGAATTCGTGTAGACAAAGTTTAAAGTAAAGCTCTGTAATTTGATGGTAAATGATAAACACCTTCTCATCTGGATATGGTGTGATGGGCTGTTGTAAATTTAGGAGCGTATCAAGGTTGATGTAATCCCAATAAGTCAGAAAATCAGCATAAAGTAGACCATCTAAATACGAGGAAATATCTTGTCCCATTGCAGCATATTTTTTCTGCAGGGCGTTAAGCTTATCTAAAATTTCAGGTGAAAAATCTTTGTTGTTAGGCATGTCATTCAATTATTTTACAGAGGCAATGCATTTTAACTCAATCGCGATGGGAGTGGGCAAGCAATTTACTTCAACAGTGGTTCTGCAAGGTCGCTTTTCTCCAAGATCCGAGAAATACGCCGCATAGATGCGATTGAAAGCTTCAAAATCGCGGGACATATTTACAAGAAACACCTGAACGTCGATTAACTCGTCCCAAGAACTTCCACTCGCTTCTAGAATAACCTTGACATTTGAAAAAACGGCATGTACCTGGGCTTCAAAATCAAATTTCAAGATTTCGCCACTTTCAGAAAGCTCAAGACCAGGCACCTTGCTGTCGCCATTGCCTGATCCAGCAACACGTGGACCTACTCCACTTAAAAATAAAAGGTTCCCCACCCGCCTTGCGTGGGGGTATGATCCGACCGGTTTGGGCGCAGAAGATGTAGAAATGTTATCACTCATGGCTCGAAGGTAGTACCTTGCAGCTATGCGTTACGAAAAATTACCCTCCGCGTTATACACACGTAATAGAAAAGCTTTGGCCGAACAGTTGGAATCCAAGGGACTAGCCTTGTTTTTTTCCAATGATATTTTTCCAACCAGTGCCGATGGCGAGTTGCCATTTAAGCAAGCTTCCGATATTTTTTACCTGAGCGGAGTCGATCAGGAGGAAACCATTTTACTTCTTTTCCCAGATGCTCATGCGGTATCGGATAGAGAGATTCTTTTTGCGATTAAGACGAGCGCAGAGCTCGCGATTTGGCATGGGGCAAAGCTCACAAAACCAGACGTACGAACACAAACAGGAGTACAAAACGTTCAATGGCTCTCAGCATTTGACACGACACTTCACCGCCTGATGGCCGAAGCAGATGTTTTATATCTAAACGACAATCCTCATACGCGAGCTAATTCTCATGTGGAAACGAGAGAGAAGAGAGAAAACGCGCGGATAAAAGCAACGTATCCGAATCACAGAATTGCCCGTTCGTCACCTTTTTTATATGACTTACGCGCCGTCAAACAGAAGTCAGAGATTCTTCAGATGCAACGCGCCTGTGACATCACAAAAGCGGGTCTGGATCGCGTTCTGCAGTTTGTGAAACCAGGTGTGATGGAGTACGAGATTGAGGCAGAATTTATGCATGAATTCTTGAGAAGAGGTT
>JAQCID010000097.1 GCA_027618855.1 Bacteroidota bacterium
AGTTGTAAATTACCGTTGTTCTAAAAATCATTCATCAGCCTCGTCTTTTTGAAAGTTGCGCCGATAACCGATCTGAAGATTCCCTAGATTTTACAGACATTTAATGTGAAAACTAAAAACTCCGTACTATCTTTGCGCCCCTCTTGGCGAGGTAGCTCAGCTGGTTAGAGCGCAGGATTCATAATCCTGAGGTCGGGGGTTCGAGCCCCCCTCTCGCTACAAAAGTCCCTTTTCATCGAGGGGCTTTTTTTATTTGGTGACACAGCACATGAATCCCCGAAGAACACCCCTGAATGTACAAGGCGTTACCATGTTTAAGCATACCTTCGATGTATGAATGTCACGACAAGGAAAGGTGTAAAAGAGGATCTGCCAGAGGTTCTCACATTGATTAAGGAACTCGCCGAATATGAGAAAGCACTGGATTGTGTGACCATTACATTGGAGGAATTGGAAAAGGATGGCTTCGGAGATCATCCCTGGTATTGGTTCTTGGTGGCGGAGGAGAATGACAAAATAATTGGGCTCTCTTTTTATGTTATACGCTATTCAACGTGGAATGGAAAGTACTTGTACCTTGAGGATTTTGTGATAAGCAAAGCGTATCGACAGAAGGGGATAGGCAGTCTCTTATTTGAAGCCACGATTCAGATATGCAAAGATGAGAACCTCAATGGAATGTCCTGGCAGGTGTTGGATTGGAACAGTCCCGCGATTCAGTTTTACAAGAAGTACAATGCTGAAATAAGTACGGAATGGTACAATGGAAAGCTGACGAAGAATCAGATTCATCAAATTACGGCTCATTAGTTATTCACTTGATGTAAAAATCTCTCCCCATAATTGAGAACATAAACTTCAATGACCGAACTTCGCCACATGTATTCTGGAGCTATGTCATTCTTATTCTCGCTGTTACGCTAGTATATGAGGTTGTTACTCTTGTCCATATCATGGTTGCTCACTGTTTCCTCTGTTGTGAATGCCCAATGCGGCTTTGATACAGCGTTTTCTGCAAACAGACAGACCTTGGTGATGGGGATGGGATTGAACACGAATTCTCAGGCCGAACTCCTCATCATTCCCACCGTTGTTCATATCATCCATGTAGGTGAGCCTTTAGGGATAGGGACAAATATTTCAGAAACCCAAATCCTCAGCGCCATCGAAGCATTGAACGAGGACTTCAGGAAGGAAGTGGGCACAAATGGATTTGGACTGGGTGTGGATACGGAAATTGAGTTCTGTCTGGCCAAACGCGACCATTTGGGCAATCCCTCAAATGGAATTACACGCAGCAACGGGTCAGAGATTCCTGGATATTTAGAGGATGGTATAAAGTCTGGAAACATAGGTATTGGCGCGGATGAGACCGAGGTGAAAGCTTCTGTGGCTTGGCCTCGAGATTCGTATTTCAATATTTTTGTTGTGACTGAGATCGACGGAAATGATGGAGGCAATGGCACCCAGGGATATGCTTACTTTCCTTTTGACAATGTAAGAGATGGCGTGACATTGCTTTACAACACATTTGGGACAGAGGGGAACCTGAAAGCATGGACGAATTTAAATCGGATCCTCACGCATGAAGTAGGTCATTATTTGGGACTCTACCATACGTTCCACAATACAAATTCAGTGGCTGCTTGCGGAACTGAGGTGACTTGTGAAACAGAAGGAGATCAGGTATGTGACACACCGCCAACGGTTGCAAATTCAGGGTGCCTCACAACCCCAGCTTGTGAGAATGCACAAATTGAGAATTATATGGATTACACGGCGCAGGATTGTAAAAACACGTTTACTGCCGGCCAAACCGCACGCATGCGCAACACACTCTATGTTCAACGCATCTCACTGTTGAATTCTATTTCTTGTACGCCTATCTCTGAGAGAGACATCGGAATCTCGGAAGTCGTGTGCCCCGAACCGGTCACGTGTTCTTCATTCTCAAGCCCCACAGTGCGAATTGTGAATTACGGTACACAGTCCGTCACTTCCTTTGAAGTTCAGGCGACGCTAGATGCCACTGATTCGGTGTCTTTGACGTGGTCGGGTGAGTTGGCTTCTGGATACAGTGTTCAGCTGGAGCTTGATTCCCTAATTGTTTCCATGGGAGATCATGTGTTGGATCTTGAGGTAAATTGGCTCTCTGAAGGACAAGATGATTGGATTCAAAACAACACTAAATCTACAGTCTTTGCCAGAGAAAACCTTGAACAATGCACGGTGGTCATAGAGCCTGATTATTTTGCTTCTGAAACGACTTGGAGTTTGATGGGTGAGAATGGAGACTTTGTCATGGGAGGGGGGCCTTATGACAATGATGATCAGATAAGTATTTACAGCAGAAGTACGTGTCTTGTTGACGGTTGCTACGCGTTTACAGTCTTCGATGCTTTTGGCGATGGTCTGAATTTCGGTGGGGGATATCAAGTGCGAAATACCGATGGCGATATTTGGGCTTCTGGATCTGGGAATTTCGGCGATTCAGTCACTCATCTCATTTGTGCGGGTCCTGTACCTGGCTGCATGTATTCGTTCGCTGCAAATTATAACCCTACCGCTACCTATGACGACGGTTCTTGTTATCTGTCAGGTTGTACTGACCCTGTGGCATGTAATTTCCTTCCTGCAGCAACGACAGACGATGGAACATGTGTTTACGCAAGTTTTGGATGTGCAGGAGATTTAGACAATGATGGTTATCGTTCAATAAGTGACCTTTTGATATTTCTGTCAATTATAGGCTCTTTCTGCAACTAAATTATTTATGTTAGTGGATAAGTCCCAATGACTTACTCAGAGTCGATGCAATAGTTGTTCAATATTTGTAAAGTACACAAGTGCGATGTAGAATGAACTACAAAGTGACTTGGAACAACATTAACCATGCTGAGTTTTCTGAATAAACCCCTCTTATTTTCATTCGTTTTCTTCGGATTGGCTTCCCAGATATTTGCCCAAACTTCTGAGCCATTGTTAAGTTTTTCATCTTTCCCAGATGATTTAAATTTGAGTTGCAGTGATGGCATGCCTTCTGAAATAGAATACCCGATTGTTGCATTGGACACCTTAGGGACATCCTGTAACGGCACCCAATCCCTCTTTTATCTCGACCTCACAGTTCCAGGGGATTGTCCCAATTCATATGTTCTACAAAGAACGTGGTCAGCTGAGATCTGTGGGGAAACGATATCATCCTTACAATCGTTCACATTTTCTGACACCACCCCCCCTGTAATCATAAGACCTATTGATGGCGCTCATTTATGTGAAATCGATCTTGTGAATATTTATCCGGCTGCTCAAGACAATTGTCAGTCTTATGTTTCATTAAATTTCAACGCATCTGAATCCATTCCATGTGAAGGTGTTACCCTAAGAACCTATGACATTACCGTATCAGACAACTGCGGAAATACAACCATTGAATCTCGCTCAATTTATATTCACGATCAAGCACCTCCTACATTTTCAAGCGTCCCCACAAGCCTAACCTTGTCATGTGAAGATGCTGTAATTCTTGAATCAGCGACATATGATTGTGAAATGGGTGTGGCTTATAGTGAAGGTGGTGAGGTGTCTTACCCCAATTGTTCAGGGTCTTTTGTCCAAACCCAAACCTATTCATTAACAGATGTGTGTGGCGCCACAGCAAATGCCTCAAGAGTGATCACTGTTGAGGATAACATCCCGCCCATTCTTGAGATTCCTGAAGATCTCTCTCTGAGTTGTCCTGAGGTCCCTGTCTTAGAATTGGCGACAGCTTTTGATGTATGTACAAATGAAAACCTTGCTGTTTTCGAAGAGATCGATACGGTGGTCTCAAATTGCGGTTTGATGACGCTTGTGAGAACTTTTTCCGCAACGGATGCGTGTGGAAATACAGCATCGGGGTTTCAAACAATCACAGTAGCCGATACAATGTCTCCTGTTTTTTCGTTCATGCCATCTGATTACGAGTTCGATTGTTCGGATGCAATACCCTCAGATGAGGAGCTTGGTTACGCGACAGCTACGGATGAATGTAGTGAGGTTTTAATCACGCTGAATGAAGTGATTACGGATGGTGATTGTCCTTTGAGTTATTTAAGAGAACGCGTATTTACGGCTGTAGATGGATGTGGCAATTCCGCATCTGCCACACAGCGTATCTCTGTCACGGACAACACAGCGCCTCAAATTGTATTAATTGCGGACACAGTATTTGCCGAATGTGGTGGCAACCTCGTGAACGATTCACCAGAGATTGTGGATGACTGTAGTGATTTCACGGTGACATCTTCAATTTCATATTTGCCGGAAGGTACCTGTTTGGGCCAAGCAATATCAACCTTTACGTATGTAGCTACAGACGCTTGCGGGAATTCTAGCACAGCCACGAAAACGGTCATTGTCACAGACAATATTGCTCCTGTTTTCACAACATTCCCAGCTGACATGGTGCTTTCATGTGATGATGACATCCCGTTAGAATTGCCCACGTTTAATGATGACTGCTCAACCTCTTCAATCATTGAAACGGTATCTGAAGAATTGGGTGATTGTCCAGGAGAGAGAAATGTAACCCGAACTTTTACGATTTCTGATCCATGTGGCAATACCGACACAAGGATTCAATCGATTGCTTTCACAGATACAACGCCGCCGACCTTTGCGATTGTTCCACCAGATTTACTTGAAGTGTATTGGTTCGATGGAGACACGATTCCATTTCCTGTGACTGAGATCATGGATGACTGTGACCCAGACGCGGTGTTGACGATGGATGAATCTTCATCCGTAGATGAAAGTGAAGGCGCCGATTTGGCCCAAACCATTACGCGTACTTATTTGGCGACAGATGGCTGTCAGAACACGACAACGTTAACATCTACGATTGTTTATTATCCTCAAATCATTCAGGGGTGTACCGATTTGAACGCCTGTAATTATGATCCGGATGCGAATGTTGACAATGGGTGCTTATACATTGACTTGTTTGGTATATGCAATGGCGACAACACGCTACAGGGGGCAATTGATGCGACAATTGCTACAGCTGCAGCAGGTGGTTCAAATGTGCTTGTCGTTCCTGCCGGGACCTTTAACCCGGTGTCTATATCCTCTTCTATCGCATTGCAAGCCGATTCAGGAGCCGTTATTAATGCAGCCGGACATCTGAACGGGATATCTATTACAGGTCCTTCTGTGACCGTTGACGGGATTGCGATTGTCGGAGATGGCAATACCGTTTCTGGAATAGAGATTTTAACGGGCGCTGACAATGCTGTTGTTAGAAACTGTGACATTTCAGGAATGGCATTGGCAAATCCTGTAAACGGCTCACCATTAAGTTATGGCGTTCTATGTTATCAGAACAATTCAAATGGCACACCTGTTTCA
>JAQCID010000098.1 GCA_027618855.1 Bacteroidota bacterium
GTTGGTGCTGGCTCGTCCGATACTGAACATCCGCTTCATTGACGACAGACAAAGCGTCGATAATAAAATGCAAGTCCGTTTGAGCGGATTGTTCAGAGAAGCGGGCTTTCACTTCTGGAGTAGCCTCCATGAGCTTAAGTGTACTGACATCCCTACAAACCATGAGGTTTCGAATGTGATTGCCAAGACCCGAGAGGAAATGATGTGCATCAAAGCCTCTTGAAAGAACACCATCAAAGAGAAGCAAAGAATCTGAAATGTTTGACTGGAGGGCAAAATCAATGAACTCGAAAAAAGTGTCGTGATCCAAGACATGAAGTTGCTCAGTAACAACTTCGTACGTGAGGTTCTTGCCTGCAAAGGCGACAAGTTGGTCAAACATACTAAGCGCATCCCTTAATGCTCCATCCGCCTTAGAAGCAATGACGTGAAGGGCTGCTTCAGTCGTCTCAACTCCTTCTTTTACTGCGATTTCCTGTAGATGAGTTACAATATCCGGGACCGTTATTCTATGAAAATCAAAAATTTGACAACGAGACAATATCGTGGGCAGGATTTTATGCTTTTCAGTTGTCGCCAAAATAAAGACTGCATGTGGAGGCGGTTCCTCAAGCGTTTTCAGAAACGCATTAAACGCAGCCTGACTAAGCATATGGACCTCATCAATGATATACACTTTATAGGTTCCATGCTGCGGAGGAATGCGCACTTGTTCGACGATGCTTCTGATATCCTCGACTTTGTTATTCGAAGCCGCATCTAGCTCAAAAACATTAAATGCCATCGCATCATCGTCAGGAGCGAAATGATTGATTGCCCGAGCAAAGATTCTTGCACTTGTGGTTTTTCCAACCCCTCGAGGACCACAAAACAAATAAGCCTGTGCGATTTGGTTTGAAGAAATCGCTTGTTGAAGCGTCTGAGTGATGCCATCTTGCCCCACAACTGACTCCCAATCTTGGGGACGGTACTTACGTGCAGAAACTAAATATGGGGTATCACTCATTCTGCGAATATCGGGAGCAAGAGATCGCATAACAAGCGTAGTTTCACACAATCTTTTGAGGGTGTGTAATAATTTATACTTAAAGCCTTGTGTTTCCTTTACATCTGACGTACTTTTGCGCCCCATTTTAATTGAACAAAAAATGAATCGTTACGAAACTGTTTTCATTATGACTCCCGTGTTATCTGCTGATCAG
Organism: Bacteroidota bacterium; assembly: GCA_027618855.1. Lineage (GTDB taxonomy): Bacteria > Bacteroidota > Bacteroidia > Flavobacteriales_D > Sanyastnellaceae > UBA974. The sequence goes on from JAQCID010000098.1 coordinate 1,203, forward strand.
GTGACGGAAACAGTAGAGAAGTACCGTGCTCTTATCATCGCCAATGGTGGTAAGACTGTCCATGAGGATGCATGGGGACTTCGGAAACTTGCTTACCCAATTCAGAAAAAGTCTACTGGCTTTTATCATCTGATTGAGTGGGAAGCAGAAGGATCCGCAGTTCTACCCTTCGAAACTGAATTCCGTCGCGATGAGAGAATCTTAAGATTCCTCACGACAGCTATGGAAAAACACCACATTGCCTACGCGGAATCACGCCGCGACAAGTCTAACCGCAAAGCTGAGCCCAAACAAGAGGCTGAGGTTGTTGTAGAAATGCCTAAAAAAGAGGCTTCTACTACAGAAGAAAAAGCATAAAGAACTGAATTATGGCAGATAAAAAAGTACGCTACCTAAAATCCATTGAAATTGACACCAAAGCTGAACGCTACTGTCGTTTCCGTAAAAAAGGATTTAAGTACATCGATTATAAGGACCCAGATTTCCTTCTCATGCTTTGTAATCCACAAGGCAAAATCTTACCACGTCGTTTAACAGGAACTAGCTTAAAGTACCAACGCAAAGCTTCACAGGCAATTAAAAAAGCCCGTCATCTAGCGTTGATGCCTTATGTAGCTGACAACCTTAATTAAGAATAATAGCTATGGATATTATACTTAGAGAAGACTGCAAAAACATAGGAAACAAAAACGACATCGTTTCTGTTAAAACCGGATATGCGCGCAACTACTTAATTCCACGAGGATTGGCAATTGTTGCAACAGAGTCAGCACGTAAAGTTGTGGCCGAAGTAATACGTCAACAATCTCACAAAGCTGTAAAAGCGATGGAAGTTGCTCAAGTTCTTGTAGACAAGCTTAACAAACTTACCGTTAAGATTGGTGCAAAAGCTGGAGAAACTGGAAAGATTTTCGGATCTGTAAACAGCATTCAACTTGCAGAAGCAATTCAAGCAGCAGGTCATGATGTAGAGCGTAAGCAGATTACATTGTCTGACGATACGATAAAAGAACTCGGATCATACGAAGCACAAGTAAAAGTCTACAAAGACATTTATGCGACCGTGAAGTTCGATGTCGTCGCTGATTAAGCGATACAAAAATATTTGACGATATGTCAACTGAAAGGCCCACCAATTGGTGGGCCTTTTTCATGCCTCATGAATTGGCAAAATAGCAAACCGATAGCGATTACCTTTGACATCCTGACGATCTGAATGCCTGAATTTGAACTCATAAGCGATTACACTCCCAGAGGAGACCAACCAGAAGCTATTAAGCAATTAGTTATGGGGGTTGAGGATGGAGTTAAACACCAAGTATTGCTTGGTGTAACTGGCTCGGGCAAGACATTCACAATTGCGAACATGATCGCTCAGACAAAAAGACCTACGCTGGTTTTGTCTCACAACAAAACCTTAGCCGCACAGTTATTTAGTGAGTTTAAAGCCTTTTTCCCAAACAACCTTGTAGAGTATTTCGTCAGCTATTATGATTACTATCAGCCAGAAGCATTCTTGCCTGCGTCGAACACATACATTGAAAAGGATTTACAAATCAATGAGGAGATTGAGAAACTCCGGCTGAGTACAACATCGGCATTGTTGAGCGGAAGACGAGACGTCATCGTAGTGGCAAGCATTAGTTGTATTTACGGGATTGGAAATCCCACTGAATTTCACAAGAGTGTGATCTCGCTCGACAAAGGGATGAAAATCACTCGAAATGCGATGCTTCACAAGCTTGTATCGAGTCTGTATAGCAGAACACAATTAGAACTTACGAGAGGAACATTCAGGGTGCAAGGAGATACCGTCGATGTGTTTCTTGCGTATGCAGATTACGCTTTGAGAATCTCATTTTGGGGAGATGAAATTGAATCTCTCCATACAATAGAACCTGAGACTGGACAACGACTGCATGCGTTTGACAAATACCTCATCTATCCGGCCAATCTGTTTGTAAGTAGCAAAGACAATACAGATGAATCGGTTTGGGCTATTCAGCAGGATTTGGAAAAGCAGAAGGCATATTTCACGGAAAACATGAGGATTGTAGAAGCCAAACGCCTTGAAGAAAGAACGCTCTATGATTTGGAAATGATTAAGGAACTGGGATACTGTTCTGGAATCGAAAATTATTCAAGATATTTTGACAAGAGAAAACCAGGCGAGAGACCCTTCTGCCTTCTTGATTATTTCGACGATGACTTTCTCCTTGTTGTCGATGAGAGTCATGTCACGCTTCCACAAGTAGGCGCGATGTTCGGAGGAGACCGATCCAGGAAAACAAATCTGGTGGAGCACGGCTTTCGATTGCCCTCCGCTTTGGACAACAGACCCCTTACATCTGAAGAATTCACAGGCATGTTGAACCAAGCCATATATGTAAGTGCTACACCCGCAGACCTTGAATTACAACGAAGTGAGGGCATCATTGTTGAACAGGTCATTCGACCAACAGGCCTCCTGGACCCGCCGATCGAAGTCCGACCATGCACAAATCAAGTGGACGATTTGGTGGAGGAAATCAGGAAGGTCATTGCGGATGGGGACAGAGTTCTCGTGACAACGCTCACGAAGAGAATGTCCGAAGAACTCACCAAATATTTGGAGCGCATTAACATCGCAACGCGATATATCCATTCAGAAGTCAAGACGTTAGATCGCGTAAGTATTCTGCAAGATCTAAGAGACGGAGTATTCGACGTCCTCGTGGGTGTGAACCTCCTGCGAGAAGGTCTGGATTTACCTGAAGTTGCTTTGGTCGCGATTATGGATGCTGACAAAGAAGGCTTTTTAAGAAGTGTGCGGTCTCTTACCCAAACATCCGGCAGAGCAGCCAGAAACATCAATGGCAGAGTCATTATGTATGCTGACAAGATTACGAAAAGCATGCGCATCACGATTGATGAAACTGCACGACGGAGAGAGAAGCAGGCAGCATTTAACAAGGAGAACAACATCGTCCCTGAGCAAATCAAAAGGACCACAGGACCTAAGAATGATTTACTGAAAAATCGGATCGCTCATGTCGCAGCCGAACCTGACCAAAGAATGCTCGCCCCAAGCAATGACCCTGTCCTACTAACCACGCCAAAAGAACAGCTTGCCACGATGGCAGACAGAAGAAAACGATCCATGGACAAAGCCGCAAAAGACATGGACTTTATGGAAGCTGCTCGACTCCGAGATGAATACTTTGCAATTATGAATCTTTTGGAAGTTCAAGCCTGATTTTAAAAGTTCACAGAGTAGATTGCATCATGGAAAAGTTCATGTATGTCTGTTTTTTCGTTTGCTTAACTTGCTTGTCGAGTTGTAAAACTGAGCCAGTCATGAGTCTTGAGACAGAAGACGTGAACGAAACTGTGGTACAAGAGACGACAACATTCACACAGACACCCTTCACATTTGAAGACGTCGTTCTGAAAGGAGACACCTTAATTGCAAAAGTTCAATACTCAGGTGGATGCGGCAACCATCAATTTGAGATCGAAAAAAATGGGTTTTTGATGAAAAGCTTGCCCCCAAAACAACCGATTAAGATCACACATCTTTCAGACAAAGACCCCTGTCGAGCGTTGATTATAGATGAATTAAAATTGTACATCGGTGATTTCAGAGGGACACCGAGTGGGACGACTGTACTGATGTTAGAAAATTGGAACCCACAACTTATATATAGTTACTGAACTTGTTTTTATTTAGAAAAATGAATAAAATTTACACTGCAATTGCGATACTTTTAAGTATCACCATTTCCTTTTCTTCTCTCGCCCAAATCAACTACGGCGGGACACCTTCATTCCTCATCAACCTAGAAGCACTCTCTGAAACCAGTGTCGTGACGCCTCCCATCAATCGGGAGACGCTTTCTCAAGCTGATGCAGTAACCGATCAAATCAAGGAGGTTCCTTGGAGGTTTGGCGTAGAGAACGAAGTACATTTATCGCCTTTAAATGAGGGGGTCTGGACGACCGAAGGAGCGGAAAATGTGTGGCGACTTTCTGTAAAGTGTCCAGGTGCGACATCTGTTTCGTTGCGTTTCTCAGAATTTGGATTGGAGAAGGGAAGCTATCTGTTTATTTGGGCCAAAGACTCACGTGAATTCTTAGGCAAATTCGACCACCGAAGCATTAAAGAATGGGGAGGCCTATCGACAGG
>JAQCID010000099.1 GCA_027618855.1 Bacteroidota bacterium
TGTTCAAGCTTTCAGTAGAGAAGAAGTGGAAGCAGATAAATTTGAAAAATTGAATACTTCTCATCAAGATGCGAATGTGAGTTCCATCAAGGCGTTTAGTATTTTCTTTCCAGTTGTTGAGATGTTGAGTGCAACGAGTGTCGCTTTGTTGCTTTGGTTAGGTGTAGGAGGAGTTGTTCGGGGGGAAGTGACTCTGGGGATGTTGCTTCAGTTTATCCTCTATGTCTTTATGCTGTACCATCCTATACGTCAGCTGGCGGATCGTTTTAATGTTCTCCAGATGGGTGTTGTAAATGCCGACAGAGTGTTTAAACTTTTTGACATTGACGAACGCATTTCAGATGAGGGAACGAGAGATGATTTGGTCTTTGACGGGAAAATAGAGTTTAAAGAAGTGTGGTTTGCGTATAGTGAGGAAAATTGGGTTCTGAAAGATGTGTCTTTCACAATAGAGCCGGGTGAAACAGTGGCTTTTGTCGGTGCTACTGGAGCAGGTAAGAGTTCCGTGATCAACTTGTTGTCGAGGTTCTATGACTACCAAAAAGGTCAAATTCTGATCGACGGTGTGGACATACGAGACATTTCGCTTTCACATTTGAGGGAGAATGTCGGGGTTGTACAGCAGGAAGTTTTTCTAATGTCGGACACACTGAGAGCAAATGTGACCCTTCACGATGATGACGTTACAGACAAAATGATTTGGGAAGCTGCAGAGAAAGTAGGGGCGGATACGTTTATCAAGAAATATGACGACGGGCTAGATCTTCATGTTCGAGAGCGGGGAGCGATGTTGTCTGTGGGGCAACGTCAATTAATCGCATTCATGAGAGCGTATGTCGCTTCACCCAGTATCCTCATTTTAGATGAGGCAACATCCTCCATCGATTCTGAATCCGAACAGTTGATTCAGCGCGCCACAACCTCAATTACACAAGATCGTACATCTTTAATTGTAGCGCACAGATTGAGCACAATCAGGGATGCGGATCGGATTTTTGTGATCGATGCAGGGTCATTAATCGAATCGGGCACACATGAAGAGTTGCTTGCTCTCAAAGGTGCTTACCACGCTTCTTTCTTCCTGTAGCCAGTCGCGCGTACATCCGCGACACTCACGCCGTCTTGGTTTGTTATTGTGGCATCTACATTCACAATTCTGTGCGTTAAAGTCGTTACGGTGGCTTCAGCAGTAATTTTGTCGCCCGGATGCACCGCTGCCAAATGGCGAATCGTCGACGTTAAGCTCACGGCATGTCGGCCATGGGCATTTGCGGCAAATGCGATCGCGCTGTCGGCGAGTGCAAATGTGATTGATCCATGGATAATCCCAAACCCATTTGCCATTTCTTCTCGGGCAATCATTGACAATCGACAGAATCCAGGTCTGCTTTCAAGAACTTCAGCCTTGAGCCAGTCAGTCATTCTGTCTCCGAGTAACATTTTCGTTACCACAGGGTGGGTGTCGTTGTTTGAGTCACGCATGTTAAAAGCACTTAAAATGTTCAAAGGGTTCGAGACATGCGTTGCAAACGAATGATGCTTTGCAAGGTGTAGAACCGAATGGCGAGATGAGTTTTGTTTCTTTGCTTTTGCACATAGGGCAAGGGATGGTGTGACCATCTCCTGTAAGGAACGCCTTGTCGTGGCTGGATCCTTCAGGTGGAGCAATCCCATTTGCAGTCATTTTTTCACGCGCTTCAAGAGAGATCCAGTCTGTCGTCCAAGCGGGGGACAAGACCACTTTCACTTCGGCCTCAGGATCAATTTCTCTGGCCGCTTGAAGTACATCTTCGGAAATTACTTCTGTGGCGGGACATCCTGAATAGGTGGGCGTGATCACGCAAACAATGTGGCCATTTTCAAATCGGACGTCTCGCAGAATCCCCATATCTATCACACTCAGGAACGTCAGTTCGGGGTCCATTACGTCTTGTAATTGACGACTTACTGCTTTGATAAGTGTGGAAGGAGAGCGGTCAATCATTTTCGAGAAAGTACCTGAGTTACCAGCTTGCGCCAGGGTGTGTGCGTGGTAGGACTTGCATCTCTGCGAGCATTGTTACAAGTTCTTCAGTGTGTACGCCTGTCCTGCCACCGGTTTTCATTTCTCCGTCTTCTGGTCGCACGAGCGTTGCTTCCAAGAGAACTTTGTCGATCTCTTCATCCCATTGCGTTTTCAAGGCGGTGAGGTCGGGCAGGAGTCCCGCGATGGATCCCGCGATGTCCACTTCGTCTGCGGCAAACATCTCACCCGTAAATTTCCACAAATCGTTGATGGATTTCTGAATGCGTGAGTGACTTTCTGAGGTCCCATCTCCAAGTCGAATGATCCATTTGCTGCTGTGGTCCGCATGATAACGAATTTCTTTCACAGCTTTTGCGGCAATGGCAGCTGCATCCATATCGAATGTTTGCTGTGCGACATGTTCAGCACGCAATAGCGCATACTTGTCGAACAGAAATTGTCGTGCGATTGTGTCCCCGAAATGTCCATTTGATTGCTCTACAAGAAGTAAATTCTTGAATTCGCGGTCAGAACGTAGAAAAGCGAGTTCGTCATCTGTTTTGGGAGCGTCTGGGTCGAGAGATCCAGCCAGAGAGAGGTAGGACTGGGTTTGGCCTATCAGATCCAGCGCAATGTTCGTGAGGGCGATATCTTCCTCAAGGGCGGGCGCATGGCCGCACCATTCACCCAGACGTTGGGCGAGGACAAGGGCGTCGTCTCCCAAGCGCAAAAGCGCATCCATATGTTGATTTTGATTCACTGTAGGTTACATGTGGTTTACCTCGTCTGGAAGGACGAAGAATGTAGGGTGACGGTAGACTTTGTCGTTCGCAGGGTCAAATAATGCTTCAGAATCTGAAGGAGAACTCGCCGAAATGGATTCAGCTGGGACAACCCAAATACTTACACCTTCTTGTCTTCGGGTGTAAACATCACGTGCGTTTCCAATCGCCATCTCCGCATCAGAGGCGTGAAGACTCCCCACGTGTTTGTGTCCAAGGCCTTGACGACTTCTCACAAAAACTTCCCAAAGGGGCCAGTTGCTTTTATTCTCACTCATCGTTGTTTATTTGCTTTTCTTTTTTCGGAATAGGCAACCGCGGCATCTCTCACCCATGCACCATCATCGTGTGCTTTGTTGCGTTCTTCCAAACGTTCTTTGTTGCAGATGCCGTTTCCTGCAATGACATCATAGAACTCTGTCCAATCTATTTCTCCGAAATCGTGGCCTCCTTTTTCTTCATTCCATTTCAGGTCTGGATCTGGCATTTTCAGCCCGATACATTCTGCTTGCGGAACAGTCATGTCTACCATTCGTTGTCTAAGCTCGTCATTGGAAAAGCGTTTGATATTCCACTTCATGTTCTGTGAGCTGTGCGTGCTTTCACTGTCACTTGGGCCAAACATCATAAGGGAGGGCCACCACCATCTATTCAACGCATCTTGTGCCATTTCTTTCTGCGCATCGGTGCCTTTCATCAGTTGCATCATGATTGAATATCCTTGACGTTGATGAAAGCTTTCTTCCTTGCAGACGCGCGTCATTGCTCTGGCATAAGGCCCGTAACTGCATCTGCAAAGAGGGACTTGATTCATAATCGCGGCCCCATCTACGAGCCAACCTATCGCACCGATATCGGCCCATGTGAGCGATGGGTAATTAAAAATGCTGCTGTATTTTGCTTTGCCTGAAAGCAAATCATCCACCAAGTCGGCCCTTTCTACGCCCAACGTTTCTGCAGCAGAATATAAATACAATCCGTGCCCTGCTTCATCTTGTACTTTTGCGAGTAAAATCGCCTTACGTTGAAGGCTTGGCGCACGCCCAATCCACTTGCCCTCTGGGAGCATGCCTACAATTTCAGAGTGCGCATGTTGCGAGATTTGGCGGATCAAAGTCTTGCGATACGCATCAGGCATCCAATCCTTCGGCTCAATCTTCTTATCCGAAGCAACATAGGCGTCGAACTCTTCTCTTAAATGCTCTTGAGTTACATTCATATTCCAAAGATACTCGCATAAGGTTTTTCAGATATGATTTAGATCAAATCATTCAAAATTAGTTTTCCCGAATTACCTTCGCGCCATGTCTAAATTCTATAATCTTAGGGTCGTTGAAATAAGAAGAGAAACAGTAGATTCAGTTTCCTTGCTTCTCGAGTCCCTTTCCGGCGAAACTTTCCATTACAAAGCGGGACAATATCTCACGCTACGCACCACAATTGATGGTGAAGATTTACGTAGAAGTTATTCTCTTTGTTCTGCTCCTTACGAAGGCATTTTGCGTGTTGCAGTCAAGGAAGTGCCTGGCGGAAAATTCAGTGCCTATGCGAATCGTGTGCTTGCAGTAGGAGATGTTTTGGAATCGATGCTCCCTGACGGTAGGTTTACTGCAGCCTCCAGTCCAAATGAGAACAATCATTTGGGATTTGCTGCTGGTTCAGGGATTACACCCATCATGAGTATCATTAAAGAAACGCTTCATGCCTCTGCAGACGCTAGGTTTGCCCTGTTCTATGTAAATAAGGAGACAGCAAGCATCATCTTTAAAGAAGAACTCGCAGACCTCAAAGACATCTACCTTGAAAGACTTCAGATTTTCAATTTGCTCACCAGAGAGCCAGTAGAAATTGAGATGTTCGGAGGACGACTCGATCGTGCGCGTTTCGACAGAATCTTCACAGAAGTCATTTCTCCCTCATCATATGATGTTTCCTATCTATGCGGTCCTGAAGAAATGATATTGGCTGGCAAGGACGCTCTCCTTAGTGCAGGTATGGACGAATCGAAGATAAAATTCGAGCTCTTTACGACTTCGTCTCCTGCAAAGGAAGATAAAGTCCAAGCTTCAAACACTTCGTCTTCCAGTGACCATGTGAATGTCGCTGTCGTTCTAGACGGTGTGACTACGACTGTCAGCGTAAAGCGGACAGGGAAATCTATTCTCGAGGTTGCACTTGATGCTGGGCTAGATGCTCCATTTTCTTGTCAAGGTGGTGTTTGTTGCTCTTGCCGATGTAAAATGACTTCTGGAAGTGTTGAGATGGATGTCAACTATGCGCTTGAGCCCGATGAGGTTGAGAATGGATATGTTCTTGCTTGTCAGAGTCACCCAGTCGGGGACGGTCCATTTGTCATGGACTTCGATCAACCATAACGAAAAGGTTCAGGCTCTTTCAGAGAGTTCCAACCAGCGCATCTCAGATGCGTCTAGTTCTTCTGTGATTTGACCTAGCTTTTCGCCCAAACGTATCAGGTCTTCGTGCGAGTTGCAAGATTCAAGTTCCGTCGCCAATAAATCACGGTGGGTTTCAAGCTCAGTAATTTTAGGCCCCAGGGTCTCATATTCAAACTTCT
>JAQCID010000100.1 GCA_027618855.1 Bacteroidota bacterium
GAACGCGCTCTTTCATTTTAACTTTCCTTTGAGATCACAGACCTTCTGCCCACGCTGTGATATGTGAACCCTAAACTTTCCATTCTGTCACATTCATATAGATTCCTGCCATCAAAAATACTCGGTGCAGCCATCGTCGCCTTCATGAATTCAAAATCAGGGTTCCGAAATGCGGCCCACTCTGTACAAATCAGCAAAGCCTCGACATCCTTGAGTGCTTCTGTAGAACGATTTGCATATTGAATTTTGTCTCCAAAGAGGGCTTTCACGTTCTCCATCGCTTCTGGATCATATACAATTAACTCTGCGCCTTCGGCCAGCATGGCATGAATGTTATCTAATGAAGGCGACTGTCTGATGTCATCTGTTTCGGGTTTAAACGAGAGTCCCCAAACGGCAATTTTCCGTCCTTTTAGGTTGCCAGAGAAATGATCCTTCATCTTCGTAAGCATCATTACTTTTTGCTTCTCATTGACGTCCATCACACTTTCCAGGATCTTAAACTCACATCCTTGCTGCTTTCCGCTGCGATGCAAAGCTTGCACATCTTTGGGGAAGCAACTGCCCCCGTATCCTATTCCAGGAAATAAAAACCGTGGCCCTATCCTGGAATCTGTGCCGATTCCTCTTCTCACCATATCGACATCGGCACCTACCGCTTGACAGAAGTTTGCCACTTCATTCATAAACGAAATTTTCGTGGCTAAGAAAGCATTCGAGGCATATTTTGTCAATTCGGCACTGCGTTCATCCATGAAAATAACAGGATTCCCCTGCCTGACAAACGGCTTATAGAGTTCCTCCATAATTGCTTTGGCGCGGTCGCTAGAACATCCCACAACCACTCTGTCAGGTTTCATGAAGTCATCTACCGCATAGCCTTCGCGCAAGAATTCAGGATTTGAAACCACATCGAATGCGGCTTTTCCATTCGCGCCTATTGCTTCACGGATTTTATCTGACGTCCCTACTGGAACGGTGCTTTTATCGACCACCACGGTATATGTATCAATGATCTCGCCCAGGTCCTTCGCTACTTCCAGTATGTATTTTAAATCTGCTGATCCATCTTCTCCTGGAGGGGTAGGTAGGGCTAGGAAAACCACAGTACTTTTTTTGACAGCAAATGCCAAATCTGTTGTGAAATCGATCCTGCCCGCTTTAATATTCCTTACCAACAAGCTTTCTAGATGAGGTTCGTAAATAGGAATCTTGCCCGAGGAGTACGCGGCAACCTTTGCCTCATCAATATCTACACAAGTAACATTGTTCCCTGTCTCTGCAAGACAAGTGCCTGTCACAATGCCTACATATCCTGTTCCAACTACGGTAATATTCATATCCTGACTTTTACTGACTTAAAATTAATCCTTTATTCACCCTTTATATCCCTTAATCGACTTACCAAACGCGCAACAATGTACTTCTGTTGTGCGCTGCTAAGTTCCGTATGCATCGGCAGAGATAAAACAGTTTTTGATAATTTCTCAGTGATTGGAAATGCTCCTGTTTTATACCCCAATCCTTCAAAGGCTTTTTGTTCGTGTATTCCTTTTGGATAGTACACCCCTGTAGGGACTCCATCTTCTGCCAAGCCCCGTGCCAATTCATCCCTGATCTCATCCTCTACCTTGATGGTGTATTGATTAAACACATGGCTTGATTTTTCATCTCTTGCTGGAACCACGACGCCTTCCACGTTTTTGAGTAAGTCGTCATATATGGCTGCTGCGTTTTGACGTTGAGAGATATGCGTATTCAGATGTGGCAATTTGACTCTAAGTACAGCCGCTTGTAGTGCGTCTAAACGCGAGTTTAATCCCACCCTGTCGTGCTGGTATCTCTTTGATCCGCCATGATTCGCAATCGACTTGGCTGTTTGGGCTAACTTCTTGTCACGCGTAAAAAGAGCGCCACCATCTCCGACACAACCTAAATTTTTACTTGGGAAGAAACTCGTCGTTCCGAAAGCGCCAAATAACCCAGCCCTTCCACTCATGCCTTGGTCGTCACAATACGTACTCAATAGTGACTGTGCAGCATCTTCAATGATCGGGACCCCCGTCTTGTTTGAAATCGCCATCAACACTCCCATATCGGCACATTGGCCAAACAGGTGGACGGGGATGATTGCCTTCGTCTTTTCAGTGATCGCTTTTTCTACTTCACGACAGTCAATGTTGAATGTATCTGCTTGAACATCTACAAGGACAGCTTTCGCTCCCAAAAGTGCGATCACCTCCACTGTCGAGATAAAGGTAAATGCAGGAGTGATCACTTCGTCTCCGGGCCCGATCCCCAATGCCATTAATGCAATCTGAAGGGCGTCAGTCCCATTCGCACAAGGGACAATGAACACATCATCGCTTAACCCTCCCATGGTTTTGCCTTCGTGCAAACACAATGCTGATCTTAATTCTTTTGAGAATTCTTCCACTTCCTCCCCTCCGATAAACCTTCCTGAATCCAATACCCTCTGAATGGCAGCGTCTAATTCTGGTCTGATGCGGTTCATCAATCCGTTGAGGTCTACCATTTTTATTCCTTCCATGTCTTTTTTAGAAGCTATTCTCAAGCATTTTTTTTATACAAAGCGAATATACACTTTAGGATTTGTTCTTAAGGACGAAGTAACCTCTTGTTATTCAACGAACCTATAAAGTTCTATAAATTCAATTCCAACCTCAAAAGTGTAAGATACAAAACCTACCTTCGTCATTATGAATAAGAAGCACAATACAATCTCTATTCCTATGATTGCTTGGGGTTTAACTCTATTCGTTGTGGGTTTCAACCCTACTTCTGTTCAAGGCCAAACCACACGAGACGTCGCTGCGACCCCTCTCAAATCGCCACACATCTCATTTGTCGCTGGAGGATTTCTACCTGTCGCGGATTTAAACACCCGATTTGGCGCCTTTGCTTCTATAGGAGCTTCTTTCGGTGTCAAAACGGAGGACAATAAATATCTCGGTTTTCGTGTCACATACCTTACTGGAGCCGAATCTCAAGAGCCAGGGTTGCTGTCTAATTTGCTTTCTCCTGATGGACAAATCGTAGATAACGAAGGTGATGTTGCGAATATCTCTGTCTCTGGAAGAGGTGCAATTTTGGGGATCCATGGAGGTACGATCATTCCACTGGGTTTTTCAAATGTAAACTCGGGTATTTTTTTACGGGGAGGCCTCGGTTCTATACATCATAAAATCGGTTTCGATTTTACAGAACACCGCATCACTCAGCTCGAAGACCCCTATCTGTCTGGTTACGATAGGCTCTCTTGGGGAGGATATGTTTCTGGGTTTATAGGGTATTGGCATATGGATACAAAAAGAAGAATCAACGCTTACGGTGGCCTCTTCAGTTTTGCATCTCGCACCAGTCCGCTCAGAACCACAAATTTCGACACAGGTATCCCTGATGCCAATCCCCGCTTCGATGCCGGTCTCGGATTTGAATTTGGGTGGGTTCTTCATATCTACAAACGAGATGCAAAAGAGTACTGGTATTAATACCTGTTCTTCACAGATGCGAATTTTACATTATATATATCTGTCGATCATCTCGATTTATTCTATGATGCTTCGTGTACTTGCACTTTTCGGTCATGCCCGTGCAAGCGTATTTTTAGAGATGCGGTCCCCGAGTCATCTTCAAGAGTTGTCACAGCGTACACACAAACTTGTACCTGGCACTCACAAATGGTCTTGGTTCCATTGTGCCTCACTGGGAGAATACGAACAAGCTGCGCCTGTGATCGAGGCGTATATCTCTATGCACCCCGAATCACGGATTTTACTTACGCTGTATTCTCCTTCGGGACACACCCCCCTGACCACCACTTCGCCTCCGAGTTGGTTGCGCAAGAACGATTTCATCACTGGGCTTCCGATGGATACGCCATCCCAGGTCAGGCAATTCCTTCAAGCTGCTCAGTATCGGATTTTGTTTTTTGCGTCAGCAAAATATGAGGTTTGGCCTGAATTGATCAGGCAACTCACCCATGCATCGCCACCTGTCACCACGTGTGTTTTTGCAGCTCACATCCTTCCCGATGCGCCTTTGTTGCGCAAAACGCTCTCAGGTTTATTCCTGCGTAACACCTGGTCGAACCTTTCTACGATTCTCACCCAAGACGATTCATCATCTCTGCTGCTTGCTCAGGTCTGCATCGATTCTAAACCACTGGGAGATCCTCGTGCCGACCGTGTAAGCCGACTCGCCCTTTCAAAAGAAGTGCCTGAGATCCTTCAAGCATGGAAGGGTTCATCGCGGGTAATCGTCGCTGGAAGCTCTTGGCCTCCTGAAGAAAAAGCCCTCTCAGATCTCACTTGGGATTCTTCTACGAAGCTCATACTAGCCCCGCATCATATCGATGACGAACATGTCACCTCGATTCTCAACCTTTTTAATTCTCCCTCCTCAAATCCACCTCGTGCGCTTTTGTATTCGGAATGGGTTTCTTCCATGAACGGTCACGACCCCACATCTCCCTCCATTCTCATAATCGATTCAATCGGCTTGCTTTCTTCGCTTTATTCTTTGGCTGATTTGGCAATTGTCGGCGGTGGTTTCGGTGCGGGCATTCACAATCTCCTCGAGCCAGCTGCACATGGCGTTCCTATGATTTCAGGCCCCAACATCGGGAGGTTCCGAGAAGCTCTAGCGCTTCAGCGCACTCATTCTTTGGTGATTTGTCCAAACGAAACCCACCTTTCTCAGACGATCACATCTTCTCTGGATCCAAGCAACAAATCTAAATTATCCCAAACAGGCCAACTCGCAAAAGACTGGGTCGCATCTCAATCTGGATGTGCAGAAAAAATCGCACAATTTTTACCTTAATCTCCCAAAGAACTGCTTAACTTCGCCCCCGCTGATGCCCGGATGGTGGAATTGGTAGACACGTCAGACTTAAAATCTGATGGCCGTAAGGCCGTGCGGGTTCAATTCCCGCTCCGGGTACAACAGAAACAAAAGAGCCGCCCCACCAGGCGGCTTTTTTATTCCCCAAAAAACAGAGCACAAAGCAAAGCGTCTGAGAAAGTGAAAGATCAACCTCCTAAGCTTGCTTGTGGAGATTGATCGCATCACTGTCGAAGAATGAAGGCAAAGCCTTCAGTGTTCTGTTTTTTGCGGGAATAAAAACCATTGCCGAATCGGAGCCCTTTTGTATTCGTTGAGTAAGCCCACCTTCCAGGATTCACCGAGCCGAACGAAGTGAGTGCGAAGGTCATTCCCGCTCCGGTTACATAACGGGAGATAATCGAAAGGTTGTCTCTCGTTTTTGTTTTTAACGACCTCTAAAG
>JAQCID010000101.1 GCA_027618855.1 Bacteroidota bacterium
TCAAAACCCAGCACACTTCCATTTATCGAAATTGATAAAAAGCGAATAATCACTTCAACGGAAGCTCTTTCTCTTGCCAAACTCCCAAAATCTTTGGTGGTGATCGGAGGAGGTGTGATCGGCCTAGAGCTGGGATCTGTCTATGCGCGCTTAGGAACAGAGGTTACCGTGATCGAATACATGGACTCCTTGATCGCATCAATGGATCGGACTTTGGGGAAAGAACTTCTTCGTTCTTTGAAAAAACTAGGAATCAAATTTCATCTTAAAACCGGTGTAAAAGAGGTAAAAGCTGCAGGAAGAAGTGTCACAATTAAGGCCGACAATAAGAAAGGAGAAGAATTGACGTTCAAAGCTGAATACTGCCTTGTGAGTGTCGGGCGCAAACCATTTACAAATGGTCTCAATCTCGATGCTGCCGGGATCACGACGGATGAGCGTGGCATGATTCCCGTGGACGAAAAACTCCGAACTTCGCAACCCCATATTTTTGCAATCGGGGACGTCATTAAAGGCGCTATGCTCGCTCACAAAGCGGAAGAAGAAGGCGTTTTCGTTGCAGAAATAATTAACGGCGAGCATCCACACATCGATTACAACCTCATTCCGGGCGTTGTATATACTTGGCCAGAAGTAGCCTCTGTCGGCCGTACTGAAGAGCAACTAAAGGCGGAAGGAGTGAACTACAAGGTGGGGTCTTTCCCATTTAAAGCCAGTGGCCGAGCTCGTGCGAGCATGGACACAGATGGCCTAGTCAAAGTCCTTGCTCACTCGGATAGTGATGAGATTTTAGGGGTTCACATGATAGGCCCTAGAGCCGCAGATATGATCGCAGAAGCGGTCGTGGCAATGGAGTTTCGAGCCTCCGCTGAGGACATCTCACGTATGAGTCATGCCCACCCCACGTACACCGAGGCCCTGAAAGAGGCTGCCCTGGCCGCTACAGGAGATAGAGCACTTCACGTTTAATCCGTTTACCACAGCTTCGTGCACGTCCCCGATTTAAGTAGCCTCTGTGAAAGTGAATCTCACGTTGTTCTGCTTTTTGATCAATCCCCAAATCGTTCATGCTTGTTAGGTATTGGCGTAAAACGTGAGCTTGTCTTCAAAAAATCAGAGCCGGGAATCCTCGATGCGCTAGAACAATTTTCAAAGGAGGGAAACGCATGGACATTTGGGTGGTTTGGCTATGATTTAAAAAACGAAATAGAAAACCTAGAGACTCGAAATACAGATTCTTTAGGGCATCCGATACTGGCTTGGTGGGAACCGGAAATCGTCATTCAGTTTTCTGATTCCTCCGTCGAGGTTTTAAGCGGTGACATCAAGGACCCCAGAACACAAGAAGCGCTTCAAGCCATACACCAGAAGGGAGAGATAAAAGAAGTTGGAGGGATGGGAGAAATGGTTTGGTCTTGGGATAGAAGCAAATATTTACAGGCATTCGACGAAGTGAAACATCTTATCCAAAATGGAGATGTGTATGAATTAAACCTATGCATGCCCCTCAAAGGCAAAGCATCTCCAAATGCAAGCTGGCCCCTTTTCTGCCGTTTACAAAACCTCACACAAGCTCCTTTTAGTGGATACTTACAGTGCAGATCTGCGCGGATTATGAGTGGCAGCCCAGAACGATTTTTAAAACGTGAAGGTGATCGTTTGATGTCTCAACCGATTAAAGGAACCGTTCGAAGAGGACGTTCGGCTGAAGAAGACAATGCGCTGATCGATGCGCTTAAATGCAGCGAAAAAGAACGCGCTGAAAACGTGATGATCGTAGACCTTGTCCGCAACGACCTAAGTCGTATCGCTCAGAAAGCCACTGTAGAAGTCACTGAGCTTTGTGGCATTCATTCTTTCCAAACTGTACACCAAATGGTTTCTACCATAGAGTGCAGACTCCGTAAAGACAAAGGGCTTTCTGACATCTTACGCGCTACTTTCCCGATGGGATCTATGACAGGAGCACCGAAAATATCGGCCATGAAACATATAGACCGAATCGAGCTAGAAGGCAGAGGTTCATATTCCGGTTCAATAGGCTATATCACACCGACAGGTGATTTTGACTTCAACGTTCTGATCCGATCGCTCTTCCACAATTCAAAGACAGAGATGCTTGTAGCAAATGTAGGGGGAGCAATCACTTCACTTAGCGATGCTCATGAAGAATACGAAGAATGCATGTTAAAAGCTGAAGCGATCCTCAAGGCAGTAAGCCATGAATGATTGCCGTTACATAGATTTCACTCTCAATTCAACAACAGTATCCTCTTGTAATCCTTAACTTTACATCTTCAACCGCACATGAAAACGCTCCATCATCTTATTTCTCGATTTGAAAAGGATTTGAGAAAATGCCGGGTTGCGGAGGGGGAACTCATTATCGCAGCATGTAGTGGAGGGGTGGATTCGATGTGCCTCGCCAATGCATTGTTAAAAGCAGGGGCGAAATTTGAGGTCGCACACGTGAATTTTCAGTTGAGAGGCGAGGACAGTCAGGCGGACGCAAAAAATGTTCAGGACTGGTGTGAAGAAAATAGTGTCGTGTACCACATGAAGAAATTGCCTGCAGAAGAGGAGGCAACCCGAAAGGGGGATGGGATTCAGGATGCGGCAAGGCGTCTTCGATATGCTTGGTTTGAGGAATTAAGGACAGAGCGAGGTGCTGCTTGTGTTGCCGTTGCGCACCATATGAAAGACCAAACCGAAACGCTACTTATTCAACTTCTGAGAGGTGTTTCTCCTTCTTCCTTAGGAGGAATGTCTCCCAGAAATATGAACGTTATTCGACCTTTTCTAAGCTGGAGCCAAGAAGAAATTGAGGAATGGGTAGCGCTAGACCGCGTCCCCTTCAGAGAGGACAAATCAAATCAAAGTCCCAAGTATTTGAGGAATAGAATTCGCAACGAGGTATTGCCATTGTTAGAATCAATCCGTTCTGGCTCTGTCGCTCACATCGCAGAATGGGCGGATAGATTGCGGTCACAAGCATTCGCAGTAGAAAGTTCGATCAGTGATGCCACACGTGACATTGTCAGATTTTCAGAAATAGAATACAATGCATACGATGGCGAAATCTGTCGCATTCACATGAAGGCATTGTGGGATTCGTCGTGGGGAGAACAAGTATTCGATCGGTTACTTGCTGAGAGACATTGGCCCTACGGGGCTAGAAAAGAAGCATTTACTTTAGGCCAAGCGTCTATAGGTGCTGAGATTACGTATGAATCTGACTCTCTGACTCGTGAGAGGGACTTCATCTTGTTGCGAAATATCCCCGTGAAGGCTTCCGCATCACACGTGAATTTTGAATGCGCTATCACTGAGGAAGAAGGAAGTTGCGAAAGTCTAAGTTGGCGGAGTGAAATAAATGACGACATCTCGGTTCCGCCTACCCCGCCACACATTCTATGGATGGATTTGGACTCTTTAAAATACCCGCTTCTTTGGCGATTATGGAGAGAAGGTGATCAATTGGAACCCAACGGAATGGCCGGAACGGTCAATGTCAGCGACCTCCTGACACAGTGGAAAGTTCCGAATATTTCAAGAAAAAACGCGCGGGTTTTGGCCGATGCTAGAGGTCAAATATTGTGGGTTTTCGTGTCAAGTGAGATTGGCGCTAAATCTAGAATATCACGAAATGTCCAACTTACTGAAGGACCCAAGAAACTCATCTTGGAGGCCAAGTTTTCAGCGTAAGTCCAATATTATAGGGAATTCCCTATAAATCTTAAAGAGGCTCGTAATTAAAAAGATACGTTTATCTTTATCGCTCAAGAAAAATGACATAATGAACCGCATTTATACGGCTTTACTTGCAATTTTTTGCATTACAAACATCAGTATTTCAGCTCAAATCGAGGACCCGATATCTTGGAAGATCAACCTCTATGAAACAGCTGTGGAAGGCCAAGTAGAAGTTGTTTACAACGCATCTCTCGACCCTTGCTGGCATATCTATTCGCAGTTTTTAGACAGTGATGACGGACCTATTGCGACCGCATTTTATAACGAAGAAAACGAAACAATAGAAGGAGTAACTGAGTGCGAACCCTACATGTCTTTCGATCCAAACTTCATGATGGATCTGAAATATTTTAAAGAGGAGGTTTACTGGAGTTCTTTCATAAATCTGGCTGATTTAGCGTCTACAGACACCTTAAAAGGATCTCTTCTGTATATGGTGTGTGACGCCACCAAGTGCCTCCCTCCCACCGACGTTTATTATGCACTCCCGCTTTCAGATTTAAATCCAGCAGCTTCTAGACCTGATCTATGTCCACCATCCAAACACCTTTGCAAAGAAGACGATCAAGGGAAAGAAGACACTCACGGGGAAGAAGACGATCAAGAGGAAGGGGGGCTGATTTGGATTTTCTTGATGGGATTCGGGTTGGGGTTTGCGGCATTGCTTACGCCGTGTGTATTCCCTATGATACCTATGACCGTGAGCTTTTTCACAAAAACCAGTAAGACAAGAGCTCAAGGAATAAAGAACGCCTTGCTTTATGGATTCTTTATCATTTTTATCTATACTGGCCTAGGGCTTGCACTCACAGCTATCTTCGGCGTAGATATTATGAATGTGATCTCTACAGATCCTTTTTTCAACGTAGGTCTATTCATTCTGTTACTCATTTTCGGAATGAGCTTTTTGGGTGCCTTTGAAATCCAATTGCCACAAAGCTGGGCAAACAAAGCTGATGCAGCTTCAGACAGAGGAGGAATCATAGGGATTTTCTTTATGGCTGCTACATTGGCAATCGTTTCTTTCTCTTGCACAGGCCCACTCATTGGAGGGGCTTTGGCCGGTGCCGCTACGGGATCATTCGCTGCTCCCACAGCGGTAATGTTGGGATTCTCTATTGCGCTTTCTATTCCGTTTATGCTTTTCAGTGCATTCCCCGGATGGCTTAACTCACTTCCGTCTTCTGGAGGTTGGCTGAACACAGTGAAAGTTGTTTTAGGTCTTCTCGAAATAGGATTCGCCTTTAAATTCTTGAGCAATGCAGATCTCGTGCTTCAGCTGGGTTTACTCCAAAGAGAGCTCTTTATTGCGATTTGGATTGCGATCTCTCTTGTGATAGCGATCTACCTTTTTGGATGGATTACGCTCCCTCACGACAGCAAAACAGAACGCATTGGCGTATTTAGATTTGGTACAGGCATGGTGTTCTTTACGCTTGGGATTTACCTGGTTCCAGGCATGTGGGGCGCGCCGGTAAGTCTCATTTCT
>JAQCID010000102.1 GCA_027618855.1 Bacteroidota bacterium
TGAGAGAAAGTTTAGATAAGGAACTGATTGTAAATACATACAGGCACAGTTCCACCATCATGTATTTAAAGAAATCTTCGAGGTGGTTTCCGGTCATAGAGGAGATTCTAAAAGAGGAAGGGGTGCCAAATGATTTTAAATATCTCGCTGTCATTGAAAGCGGATTGTGTCAGGTGGTTTCGCCTGCGGGTGCAAGTGGATTTTGGCAATTTATGAAAAACACAGCACCAGAATATGGTTTGGAAGTGAGTGCTTCCGTTGACGAAAGATATGATGTTGAAAAAAGCACCAGGGCCGCATGTCAATATTTAAAGGAATCATATACACGTTTCGGAAGTTGGGCTTTAGCTGCAGCGGCATACAACATGGGACAGTATGGAGTAGAAAAGTGCCTCGACGAACAAAGCGTAGACAATTACTGGGATCTACATTTAAACAGTGAGACTGGAAGGTATGTATATAGAATGTTGGCGATCAAAGAGGTGATGAGCTCACCTGTGAAGTATGGCTTTCACATCTCACCAGAGAACCTGTATTTGCCATATGAAGTTCGGGAAATCGAGGTTTCGGAAAACATCAGTAACCTCAATGATTTTGCGTTGAAAAACGGATCTAACTTGAAGGAGTTAAAGGCACTGAATCCTTGGTTGAGGAATGGGTATCTGACTGTAAAGCCTGGCAAAACCTACTTCATTTCATTGCCGAAAATCGTGACGGAATAGGCAGTCGTTCTCGGTTTCACAAGCGGCCTTGTTGAATGTTCTATTTCTTCTTTGATCAAGGCTTTTGATCCAGGAGACCCAGGAGCAAAAACTTCATCCAAAGTCCTCACCGCTCCCGCTGGAACGCGTGATTCATGAAATTGTTGCAAAAGACTTTCTCTCTGATTTCCCGTCACAAGTTTCTGCAGATCAGAAATAAGCTGAATTCTGTGAATCACTCGGTCATGATTTGTCAAGTATCTGGGATCTCTACTTAACTCGGGCTTCCCCAGAACTTCACATAAAGAAATAAATTGTGCGTCACTTCCTATTGCCAAAACGAGATTTCCATCCTCGAATTCCAGCTGTTCGCCATAGGGTGCGATGTTTGGATGAATGGAGCCCCTAGGCTGAGGGACAGAATCATTCATCAGATAATTGGTGGCTTGATTCACAAGCGCCGCGATTCCACTAAGTTCAAGGCTTACTTGGGCATACCATCCAGTGGCCCCACGTTCCCTAGCGTATAGTCCCGTAGTCACGGCCGATCTCATTTGGTGTGAGGCCAGAATGTCAATCATGGCGACGGGGATCTTTACACCGCCATTTTCGGGTGTTCCATTCATATGCATGAATCCCGTTTCCGCTTGCATGACGACATCATACGCTAGTCTTTCAGGTGACTCAGCAAATCCCACCAAACGAATGTGAATGACATTTGGGAATTTCTTTGCCAATTCCTCTGGGTGAAGATTGAATTTTTGGAGATCGCTTTCTTTGAAATTTTGCAACAGAACATCACAGGTGGACAATTCTTTTGCAAGCCATCGACGTCCATCCTCAGATGCCAAATCAATCTTTATGACTTTTTTGAACGTGTTTGCAGCAGCAAAATAAGCTGAATTTGGATCGTCTGTGGGTTCTCCTTCGGACCTCCAGCTTCTTGTGACATCCCCCAACTCAGGGTGTTCTACTTTGAGTACGGTTGCTCCTCCCTCAGCCAAAAAGCTTCCTGCCAAGGGGCCAGCCAATACACTCGCTAGTTCTAGAACCTTTAAACCATCAAATGGTCTGACATCCACTTTTTTCACGCTTCAAATTTACGGCAAAAGTTATTTTTTTTTTACGTATCTTTTCGTGCCTTGAAAACTGCACATAAAAATACAGCCCTTTTTCTATGCATTGTAGTTCATAGCTTTACGTTTGTATTTGGCCAAAACGCCTCTGACCTCTATCCCAGTTTAAATATGGAGCTTATCGGGATGGTGTCTTTGGAGGAGATGTCTATAGCCCTGTCAAACGATGTATGGGGTTGGACTGATGCCCTAGATTCAACAGAGTATGTTTTGCTGGGATCAAACAATGGTGTATGTTTTGTTAAATTGGAAAGTGGGGGAATCCCTCATTTTATGGGACGTCTTCCGACGCACAGTACGAATAGTTTGTGGAGGGATGTGAAAGTCATCGGAGATTACGCCTATGTGGTGAGTGAGGCTCCTGGACATGGATTGCAGGTGTTCGATTTGACTGAATTAAGGGATTGGGATGAATCGTTGGGAACGGTAATTTGGTCCGAATCAAATCATGTTTCTGGAGTGAGTACCGGTCACAATTTGGCAGTTCATGAAGATTCCAATTCACCCTATATATTGGGGTCGAATCTCCAATCTGGCGGTGTGGTAATTTATGATGTATCAAATCCATTAAATCCTTATGTTTCTGGTATTTATGGTGAATCCGGATATTTTCACGATGCACAAATTGTCACCTATTCTGGTCCTGATCCAGATTATCAAGGAGACATCATTTTGATCGCGGCGAACGTTTCAGGGTTGGTTATTCTGAACGTAACGGACCCTACGGATGTCGTTCAGATTTCGTACTCATCCTATCCCAATGCCCATTATGCGCACCAAGTGTGGATGAGTGATGATGGTGCTTTTATTCTGATGGGGGACGAACTGGACGAAACCTCAAACGCTGTACCTGGAACAATGACATTGATATGGGACGCCCAAAACCTTGATTCACCTCAGCTTGCTGGACAACATACTTCAAATATGCCAGCCACAGATCACAACCAATATATTTCTGGTGAATTAACGTATCAAAGCAATTATAAGTCGGGTCTTAGAATTTTAAATACAAGTCAGTGGTCTTCGGGGATCTTAACAGAGGTCGCGTATTTCGATGTGTATCCTGAGGATGATGCCACTGGATTTTTAGGTTCTTGGTCAAACTATCCGTTTTTTGCCTCAGGCTACATTGCGGTTTCCTCAATTGATCGGGGTTTATTCATTGTGAAGCAGAATGTTTTAGAGGTCTCTGTACTTGTCGATTCCTGGTGCTCAGGGGATTGGGCTAGCTTCCATGTGACTGTTCCCGAAGGGTTTACGGGCCCATATGAACTTTCTGTCGAAGGTCTTCCTGTCGGCGTTTATCCGGTTGGGATCACCCACAATCCCACAACTGTAGAGCCAGGAAGCACCACACTGTGCTATATTTTGGGGTCCTCTAACTTTTCAGGTGTCATCGATCCTTTGTGGGTTCTGGAAACAGAATCAAATCGTTTTGAAGCCCGTACCCAATTTTCATCTGAAAGCCCATCAGCGATTTTCCTGGATCATGATGGGGACGGTTTCGGTGATCCAAACAATGCTATTTTGGGATGTGAAATGGATTTGATAGAATCAGGCGCATACGTTACAAACGATTTGGATTGTGACGATTCTAGGGCCGCTACCTATCCTGAATCTCCTGAATCTTGTGATTTTCTAGACAACGATTGCAATGGGCTTATTGACGATAACGTTTCTCTTCTGTCGTGGTATCCAGATGAAGATGGAGACGGTTTTGGAGATCTTGTAGGTGAAGTGTTCATGTGTGCTCCACCCGCTGGATATGTAATGAACACATCGGATTGCAATGACAACTCAGCTGTTATTTACCCTGGGGCCTTGGGCACAAATCAGGGGTACGACAACAATTGTGATGGCGTGTTTCAAGATGAGGAGCATCATTCTTGTCCAGGAGATTTTAATTTCGACAATTCAAGAAATGTGATGGATTTGCTGGACATCTTAGGCGTCTACGGATGTGTGGGGCCGGGATGTACTGCCGACATTACTGAAGATGGTGCAGTGTCAGTCGACGACCTTCTTGTGTTTCTAATCTATATAGGTGTTGCATGTTAGGCAACATCCTCCTTCACGAACCCTCCTGTTTCTTGTCCATTTCGGCGTAAAGACCTCCTGTTTTGATCAGCTCTTGATGCGTTCCACGCTCTACAATTTGTCCCTCTTCGATCACGAGAATAAGGTCTGCATCTTTGACCGTACTTATTCTGTGACTGACGACCAGTGTGCTCCTCGCGTCATTGCCTTTTTTCAATCGTCCTAAAATATGTTTTTCAGTAATTACATCGACCGCAGAAAGACAATCATCTAGAATTAACAATTCGGGTTCTCTGATGAGCGCCCTGGCGATACTGATTCTTTGTTTTTGGCCTCCGCTGAGATTCACGCCTCTTTCCCCGAGCAATGTTTCAAATCCATGTTTAAATCCTTGGATATCTTCGAAAACCCCAGCGTCTAAAGCAGACTCTGTGATTCGTTTTTTTTCTCTTTCTTTGCTCTTGAATTCTTTGACACCAAATGAGATGTTGTTTTCAATGGTGTCCGAAAACAGAAACACATCTTGGGGCACGTATCCGGTATGTTCGCGATACTTGTCTAATTTCCAAAGGCCTAACGCCGCTCCCTTAAACGAGATGCTTCCTTCTGTGGGGTCCATCATTCTCATGACCAATTGTAGAATCGTTGACTTCCCGCTTCCCGTCCTTCCCGTAATGGCAACTGTAGTGCCTGCTTCGAGCGTGAAGTTTATGCCCTCTAGCGCTTTGATGCCTGTTTCCGAATATGTAAATCCGACATCTTTAAAGACGAGTCCAGCACTTGGATTGTAATGTGCCTCAAAATTGTTTTCTTCGCCACTTTTCACACTGGATTCCGAGACTATTTCAGGCTCGGTGTCTAGGAAATGTAAAATGCGTGCCATCGATGCCTCTGCTTTTTGGACCAAAGACGTCACCCATCCGACAGAAGCAAAAGGCCAAGTAAGTAGATTTACATAGAAAATAAATTGGAAAATGTGGCCCAATTCAAGATGGCCCTCCATGACTCGAAGGCCTCCGATATATACTGTCAGAACAGTACTTAAGCCTACAAGTAAAATGATGATAGGCATAAATAGCGCCTCTACTTTTACAAGTTTAAGTACATGGCTTTTGTATTCGTCAGATTCTTGTTCGAAGCGAATCGCAGATTTTGCTTCTCGTGCATATGATTTAAGGACTCTAATACCTGAAATATGTTGCTGTGCAAAGGAACTTATGTCACTCTGTTTTCTAGCGACAGCATCACTAAGCTTATTTATTTTTGAGGAAATAAAATAAATCCCAACAGACATTAACGGGAGTGGGAGTAGGGCATATATGGTTAACGTCACGTCTATGGTGAGCATAATC